>JAUNPZ010000001.1:5810-65627 GCA_030536455.1 Lachnospiraceae bacterium
AAGCAGGCTGACAGAAGCAAGGAACGACATGTGAACGAATCGAGAAGCTGGTTTGCATTCAGGCTGCCGGAGCATCTGCAAAAATCCCGTTTACCAAACGGGATTTTTAGCGGGCCGCGCCCGAAGGAATGTACATCCGGTACATTCCTGAGTTGGCCCGCGGCAGACGCGCAGACAGAATGAATGCTTAGCAGCTTCCGATGAGCGAACCGGAGTGACGGCTTCTGCCAGTCTGCTTCATGGCGTCCCCCTCGATACAATGAAGCATCTCTCTCTACAGAACCGCCACTGCCACCGCCACTGCCGTCTCACACACCGTCACAAAAAAGCCTGCGGTATCTCCGGTGATTCCGCCAATCTCCTTATAGCTGCGGAACCGGTAATATCCAAAGGAGACCAGCGAAGCCGCCGCCACCAGCAGTCCACCCGGCAAGGAAATTCGAACCAGGAAAACAAGGCAGAGCGCAAGCTGCACCAGCAGGACCACTTTCACCGTCCGGGCCTGGGCACGGTCCGCAAACCAGCGCAGAAGCCCTTCCTTTTTTGCAGAGCGAAGGCAGACCACACCAAGGCCGCTTAAGGTCCGGGACAGAAAAAATCCGCCGCCCAGAAGCGCCAGCCTGGGAAGCTCCTGAATCTCCGAGTAGGCTCCCATATAAATCAGGTAATTCAAAAGCAGCATAATCACGGAAAATGCGCCGATATGAGCATCCTTCAGTATTTCCAGCTTCTTCTCCTTTTCCCGGTAGGAGTGGAAGGCATCCATGGTATCCATGTAGCCGTCCACATGAAAGCCGCCCGTCACAAGCAGCGGGATGGCCGTTCCGATACAGGTAAAGCAAAACCTGCCCACCCCAAATCTCTGACAGAACCATCCCCATGCCACCGTCAGCAGTCCAATCACAGCACCCACCCACGGAAAAAAGCAGAGCGCATATTTCATATCATTTTCCTTCCATTCAAACTGAGGCATTGGAATGTTTGAATACATGGAAAATGCAATGATACCGGATTTTATGATTGTCATTCTGTCATCTCCCCTCTTTTATCACCACCGGAATCCCCACGATTACCTCCACCACCCTGTCCGCCATCCGGGCAAGTTCCCGGTTAATCAGACCCAGCGCCCGCATGTAATCCATGGTGGTGTCATCGTAGCGGATTCCGTCCTCGAACACATTGTTCGTCACAATTACCAGATGCTTCAGATGCTCCGAAAGCGTTTTTACCTCCCGAAGGATTTTTTCAGCGGTCTGCTGGCTGCCCTTCCGTTTTTCTCCGTCAAACATCTCATTTGCCGTCAGGTTGGACATGCATTCCAGAATCGCGGACGGTCTCTCCGCCTTCATCTTCCCCGCCGCCTGACCGATGTCCACCGGCTGTTCTATGGTCACAAAGCCTTTTCCGGCCCGGAGCCTGCGGTGGCGCTCCACCTTCTTTCTCCCCTCCTCACCGTAGACCTTCATGGCCGCCAGATAGTAGTTCTGCCCGGTTCCCGGAAGGGATGCCAGAACCTCCTCGGCATATGCGGATTTTCCGCTGCCGCTTCCCCCTGTCACCAGAATCACCATTGCCTCATCTCCCTTCCGCCCTGTCTTTTCCTCAGCAGAACCGCTCATACGGCTCCACCTCCATCTTTGAAAATGTGGTCCGCCCCCGATAAAGGGCTGCCGCCAGATCGAGCAGGGCAAACATCATCACCGCTCCGGTTCCCTCGCCCAGCGCAAGGCCGCCGTCAATCACCGGCGTCAGCTGAAGCTCCTTCATAATCTGCTGCATCGCAGGCTCCCGGCTCATGTGGGAGGGGATGAGATAATCCCGGACGCCGGGCACCAGACGGGAAGCCGTCAATGCCGCCACCGCGCTGATTACGCCGTCCAGCACAACCGGAAGATGATACCGGGCGCCGCCGATACACACACCGGCAAGACCTGCAATATCCAGCCCGCCTACGGCCGCAAGAATCCGAAGGGTCTCCTGCTTTTCCTGCATGAACGCATCCTCATCCGGCCTCCGGTACCGCTCCAGCGCCTCCTGAATCACCTGCTTCTTCCGCGCCAGTCCGCTGTCGCTCAGCCCGGCGCCGCGCCCTACGATATCGGCTGCTTCACAGCCCAGCAGCGCGGCTGCCACAGCACTGCTGGTGGTGGTATTTCCAATTCCCATTTCCCCCGTAGCCACCAGACGATAACCGGCTTCCTTACACGCCTTCACCATCTCCATGCCTGTGGCAATGGCCTCCAGCGTCTCCGCCTCTGTCATCGCCGGTTCCTTTGCAAAGTTCCGGGTGCCGCAGGCCGCCTTTTTCAGACGCACGCCCGGAATCGGCTCCTTCTGATTGATTCCGATATCCACCGGAATCACATCAGCTCCAATCTGCTGCGCCATCCGGCAGACCGAGGACTGGTTCTGTCCCATGGCTCTTGCCACCGCCGCCGTCACCTCCTGGCCGGACTGGCTGATTCCCTCCTCCACGATTCCATTGTCCGCGCACATGACAATCACCGCTTTTTTTCCGATGTCAAGGTCCGCATCCTCCAGAATCGCGCCAATCTGCGCCGTCAGGGTCTCAAAACGCCCCATGCTGTCCAGCGGCTTCGCCAGGTTGTCCCAGCTCTGCTTCACCTGCCGGCGGACGTTTTCATCCGGCGGCTGAATATGCAGCTGCATCAGTTCTTCCTTTTTCATCATTGAATCTTCGCCTCCCGCAGACTTTTATATATCCGGTCCATGTCCAGATACTCACGCAGAACCGCCGCCAGCTTGTCATACTGCATTTCCTTAAACGAACGGTAATCCAGAACCGCTCCGGTATCCAGAATGACTCCCTTTCTTTTTGCCAGAAGCTCTGCCACCTTCACGGCGATGCCCTCCCGGTCAAAGATGCCGTGGACATAGGAGCCGTACACATTTTGCTCAAATACCCCGTCCCTCTTCCATCCGGCACCAGCATTCAGAACCGACACGTTTCCGGTTCCTCCTTCCTCCCGGCAGTTTTCTCTCACATGAGCTTCTCCCATACGGGTTTCCCCCATATGGATTTCGTATCCGGAAATGGCCATCCCGGACAGCTCCTTTAACGGCCCCTCCAGCACCCCGAAGGTTCCGTCCACCCGCGTCCGCACCTTTTCCGGCTGCAGCACGGTCTCCACCTCCAGAAGCTCCATGCCCCGGATGCTGCCTCCTGCCTCCACGCCGTCCGGGTCGCTGATTCGGCTGCCCAGCATCTGATAGCCGCCGCAGATTCCAAACAGGATCGTGGAATCGGCCCGTTTTTTCACGGCTGCCTCCAGCCCGTTCTGCCGCATCCACCTCAAATCATCCATGGTATTCTTGCTGCCCGGCAGGAAAATCATGTCCGGCTGATGCAGGTCGTCCGCCGATGCCACATACCGCACCGACACCCCCGGTATGGTTTCAAATACCGCAAAATCCGTAAAATTCGAAATCCGCGGATAGCGGATCACCGCCAGGTCAATCAGCCCCTCCGCCTTCCGGTCGAAGCGGGCCGTCAGGCTGTCCTCGTCCTCGATGGAAAGCTCCATATAGGGCACCACTCCGGCCACCGGAATCCCGGCCCGCTCCTCCAGCATCCGGATTCCCGGCTCCAGGATGGTCTTGTCCCCACGGAATTTGTTGATGATCAGTCCGGCAATCCGCTTTTTTTCCTCCTCTTCCAGAAGCAGGATGGTGCCGAGAAGCTGGGCAAATACACCGCCCCGGTCAATGTCTCCCACCAGAAGCACCGGCGCGTCCACCATTTCCGCCATCCCCATGTTCACGATATCCTGTTCCTTCAGATTGATTTCCGCCGGACTTCCCGCTCCCTCGATTACGATGATATCCGCCTGCTCCTCCAGCTTTCGGAAAGCCCGCTTGATATCCGGAATCAGCCTGCTCTTATACGCAAAATAATCCCTTGCCTTCATGGTGCCCAGAACCTCTCCGTTCACGATTACCTGGGAACCGGAGTCACTGGTAGGCTTTAACAGAATTGGATTCATCAACACGGAGGGCTCGATTCCGGCCGCCTCCGCCTGCATCACCTGGGCGCGGCCCATCTCCAGCCCCTCCCTTGTGATAAAGGAATTCAGCGCCATATTCTGAGACTTAAATGGCGCCGTCCGATAGCCGTCCTGCTTAAAAATCCGGCAGAGTCCAGCCACAAGAAGGCTCTTTCCTGCGTTGGACATGGTTCCCTGAACCATGATTACTTTTGCCATGTTCTCTCTTCCTCTCCGCCAAAGCTGATGATAAAAATCGGATTTTCTGCCTGCATCAGATGATACCGGCCCAGCTCACGGCTTTTCGATACGTTCACCTGGATGATTTCCATATCCCGGTATTCCGGGAACTCCTCCGTCAGAGCGGAAACCAATGCCATGGTTTCCAGCGTCACCGCATTCAGGACGAAACGGGCCTTCTCATTCTTCCGCCGCACGGCACGGATGATTTCCGGAAGCCGCCCGCCGCTGCCGCCGATAAATACATGGGTGGGCGCTTCCAGCCCCTCCAGACAGTCCGGCGCTTTTCCCGGCACGATTTCCATGGAAACCGCCTCGAACCGTTCCCGGTTTGCCGCCAGAAGCTCCGCCGCCTCCCGGTTCTGCTCCACCGCATAGACCCGTCCGGACCGGCAGTACCGCGCCGCCTCCACCGAGACGGAGCCGGTTCCCGCACCGATATCATAGAGCACGCTGTCCGGCTTCAGATGGAGCTTGGATAAGGAAAGCACCCGGATTTCCTCCTTGGTCATCGGCGTTTTCCCCCGCACAAAACAGGCGTCCGGAATACCGGGCAGATCCGGAAAAGCAGCCTCGTTGGATGCCTCCGGATTTTCTAAAAGCAGCACCGACAGCGGGTCGAACCGTTCCCCGGCAAATGCAGCCGGATACCCGGACGCAATCCGCTCTTCCGGATAAGACAGCCGCTCGCCGACCGTCATCTTCACCTGGTCAAGCCCGGCCTCCAGCAGCATCCCTGCGATATCCGGGACATCCGAAGCCTTTCCCAGCAGCAGACAGATCTTCCGGTTTCCGCGCACCAGAGGAAGAACCGGGCACGCCTTTCCATGGCAGCTTTCCAGCCGCACCTCCTCCCAGGGAATGCCAAGCCGGTCCAGGAAATAAACCGGGGACGCAACGCCAGACACTGCCCGGACCTCAAACCCATCCAGGCATGCACGCACACCGGCCGCGCCGGAATAAAAGCCGATATCCCCGGAAAAAACAACCGCCGCCCTTTGATATTCCGGGTGCAGCTTCAGGAAAGCGGCGATTTCCGGCCCCCGGTAGCTGGCAAAGCAGTCTGTCTCCTCGGCGATTTTCCGGCAGCTCTCCAGCACCCGCCCGGCTCCAATCAGCACATCGCAGGTTTTCAGGCAGCGCCTGGCCTCCACGGTCATGCTGTCCTCACTTCCCATCCCGGCGGCAACCAGATATACGGTCCGCTTTGGCGCGGGCAGCGAAAATTCCGTCCGGAGGAAATCCAGCGCCTCAGAAATATGCATGGACCGGAATCCGGCATCTGCCCCGACGGCTTCCTCCTGTTGTCCCGCCAAAGCGCCGGACGGCTTCTCCGGATTTCCCGGCCGCCTTTCTTCCTCCGGCCGCCGCACGATTACCAGGCCGATTCCTTCCTCCAGCGCCGCCTCGCATTTTTCCGGATATCCGCCCGGAGCGCCGGACTGCTTCGTAACCAGCCACTTCGCTCCCGTCTGGCGGATCATGCAGCGGTTCATCTCCTGACTGAAGGGGCCCTGCATGCCAATCAGATTCCTTCCCTCGAAGCCAAGACGGCCGCAGCTCTCCACCACCGGGGCAATCGGAAGGACTCTGGCCACGCAGCGTTCCCGGTAACCGTCTATCGCCATGTACTCCGCCAGCTCCTTGCTTCCGGTCGTAATCAGGATCCGGCCCTCCGTCTTCTTTAAAAATTCCGCCGCCTCCCGGACGCTGTTCACAAAAGTAACCGAACCGCAGACGCCATTCCTGCCGACGGTCCGTTCACCCACGCTTTCCGGCCCGCCATTCAGCCCGCCTTCCGGTGTGTCATCCGCCTCTCTTTGAATCCGCAGATATCTCACCTTCCGGCGCCGGCACGCCTCCCGGATATTCCCGGTCACAACCGAAGCGTAGGGGTGGGTGGCATCCAGACAGCAGACCACTTCCCGCTCCGCCAAGAATGCTTCCATCTCCGCCTCCTCCATCGGGCCTGCGTGGATGTGGATATTTTCCTCCCTGGGAAGCAGGCTTTCCCCATACGCAGTTGCCACGCTGACATGCACCTGCAGGGGGACGCCCCTTAATGCCTCCGCAAGCTGACGGCCCTCCGCCGTCCCGCCAAATATTGCGATTGCCGCCATCTGTATGTCCTTCCTTTCCGCTTTTTCCGGTCTTTCCCGGCGCATTCCCTCACACCGGATTCTCCAATGGCTATCTGGCCCTCTCCTCCAGCCGATACCCTCTCGGCGTTACCATGCGCCCGCCGATTTCCTTCGTCCGGGAGCTTCCGATAAACACCGTGGTAAACATATCCGCCTCAAATTCAGCCAGCTCCTCCAGGGTCAGAACCCCGAACTCCTGTCCCGGTCTTCCAATCTGCTTTACATAGCCGCAGACCGTATCCGGCCGCTGCTGCTCCATCACAACCCGGCACGCCTTCTTCAAATAATCCTTCCGCTTACGGCTGGAGGGATTGTAAAGGCAGATAACCAGGTCCGCCATAGACGCACACCGCAGCCGCCGCTCGATCATCTCCCAGGGGGTTAAAAGGTCACTTAAGCTGATGACCGCAAAATCATGTCCCACCGGCGCTCCCAGCACGGCTCCGCCGGACAGCACCGCGCTGACCCCCGGCACTACGATGATTTCCACCTGGGGATATTCCGCTCCCAGCTCCATAAGAAGTCCGGCCATCCCGTACACGCCGGCATCCCCGCTGCAGACCATGGCCGTATCCTGCCCGGCCGCCGCCTCCATAAGAGCCATCCTGCAGCGCTCCACCTCCTGCTTCATGGAAGTGGTCAGATACCGCTTGTCCGGAAAACGCTCCTTCACCAGGTCCACATAAACCGTGTATCCGGCAATCACCGGACAGCTTTCCAGCACCTCCAGCGCCTCCAGCGTCATCCCGGCCGGCTTTCCCGGACCGATGCCTACCACATATAATCTGCTCATGTAAATGTTAAACTCCTTTTCTTTTCCGCAATCGCCAGCGTCACCCGGCCATAGATTCGTTTTCCGGCTGTCAGCCTGCCGCCGGACGCCGCCAGCGCGCTCCGCTCACACACATTGGAAACGCCGGTCACCTGCTTCACAAAGTCCGATTCGGCCGCGCTGCCCTCTACGCAGGAAAGCGCCTCCGCCGAAAAGGTCCGGTATTCCAGACCGTGTCTGCGGCAGAACGACACAATGCCTTCTTCCTCTTTTTTTAAGTCGATGCTGGCCACGCAGCAGACCGAACGCAGGTCCGCGCCCTGCTCCCGAAGGCCGTTATCCACCGCCGCCTCAATTTCCGCCTCCGTTATCCCCCTTCGGCAACCGATTCCCAGCACAAGTGTCCTTGGAATCAGGTGCAGGGTTTCCAGAAACGGCGGCGGCTCCGGCCGGTTTCTTCCGATGTAGATGCCAAGCCTGCCCTTCTCCTTCGTTGAAAGCTCCTCCGGCCAATGCTCTCCGGCCGAAACTGGAAGCTCCGAAATCACGCCAACGGCCCCGCCTTCTAATATATGGGCGGAAATCCGTTTCGCGCAGCTCCAGTCCGTAAGGGTCAGATGATTTCCTGCGGCAAATACATCCACCGCAAATTTACCGGCCCGGTCCGTCGCTGTCGTCACCACCGCTTCCGCTCCCAGCATGCCCGCCAGCTCAACGGCCAGTTCATTGGCTCCGCCCCAGTGGCCGGACAGGATGGGGATGCTGAAGCGCCCCGCCTCATCCATCACCACCACCGCCGGGTCCTGGGATTTATGTACCAGACAGGGCGCGATGCACCGGACCGCGATTCCCGCCGCACACAGAAAGACGATGGCATCCACCTTCGAAAACCATTCTCCCACGCAGACGGACAGCGGCTCCTTCTCTGAGATTTCTTCCAGACTGCTGCATTTGACCTTGCAAATGTACTCCGTATCCGGATAGCAGGCCTGAATCTCCCGGCGCAGCCTCTCCTGCAGGGCCCAGGCCCGTCTGCTGCAGGCCAGAACCAGGATTTTTTTCGGGAATCCCTCCATCTTTATCCTTCGCTCCCCTTCCGGTATTCCGTGGTAAATGTTTTATCATACAGCTTTGACCGCGCAGAACCTCCATTTAACACATTTCCCACGATAATCAGCGCCGTTTTTGTGATATTCTCCTGCTCCATCCGCTCCGCAAAGTCGGAAAGCGTGGCCCGCAGAATCTTCTCCTCCGGCCAGGTTGCCTTGTAGACCACGGCAACCGGCGTGTCCGGCCCGTATCCGCCTGCCTCCAGCTCCTGCTTCACCTTTCCGGCAAGCCCGGAGGACAGAAAGAGAATCATGGTGGTCTGATGGGCCGCCAGGTCTCTTAAACGCTCCTTTTCCGGCACCGGAGTCCGCCCCTCCGCCCGCGTGATGATGACGCTCTGCGCCATCTCCGGCAGCGTATATTCCAGTCCCAGGGAGGCCGCCGCGCCGAAGAGCGAGCTGACGCCGGGGCATACCTCATAGGGAATCTTCCGTTTATCCAGCTCGTCCATCTGCTCCCGGATTGCACCGAAGATAGAAGGGTCGCCCGTATGGAGCCGCACCGTCAGAAGGCTCTGCTCCTCTGCCGCTTCCATCACATGGATGACCTCCTCCAGCGTCATAAACGCACTGTTGTGAATCTGGCAGCCCTCCTTCGCTTCCTTAAGAAGCTTTGGATTCACCAGCGAGCCTGCATAAATAATCACATCCGCCTGTCTCAGATACCGCTGTCCCCGCACCGTGATCAAATCCTCCGCCCCCGGCCCGGCTCCTACAAAATGAACCATACTAACATTCCTCCAATATCCTTTCGGCCTCCTTCGTCTGTCCCAGATAGCCGTATTTTTCCGAAAATAACACCACGCCGCAGACCATCCCCGGACCGCAGCGCCGCTCTGTATGCTCCTCAATCTTCTGGCAGATGCTTTTTAAAACCGGCTCCCTTAAGCCCCACTCCGTCAGAAGGTCCAGCATCTCATCCGTATTGATGCAGCCCATCATCTGCTCCGCCATCTGCGTATTGCCGCCGCAAAGCACCGTATGGACGGCAAAGATCTCCGCCCGGCCGTCCGCCGTCCTGGAATGGGTATTCATAATCCCAGCCGCCAGCTTCACCAGCTTTCCGATATTTCCCACCAGAAGCACCCGTTCCATCCCGTAGCCCGCCGCCAGGTCCAGGGTTTCCCCGATGTAATTGCTGCATTTAATACTTTTTTCCAAATCCAAATGCAGATACCGGTTCAGATAGGCCTGACCGTAATTGCCGGGCGTCACCAGAAGGGTCCGCTCTCCCAGACGGCTGCGCTGGCGGATTTCCGTCTCGATGGTGTCCACGATGGCCTTCTCGCTCATGGGCTCCAGGATTCCGCTGGTTCCCAGGATGGAGATGCCGCCCATGATTCCCAGCCGGGGATTAAAGGTTTTCTTCGCCAGCTCCGCCCCAAGCGGCACCGCCACCCGGATAAGCAGCGGCTTTCGGCACCCGGCCAGCTCACAGATGCTTCCCACCGCCTCAAAAATCATCCTTCTGGGTACCACGTTGATGGCCGCCTGGCCGATTTCCTGCTCCAGCCCCGCCTTCGTCACCCGGCCTACGCCGATGCCGCCATCCAGATAAAGATTGGGATACCGGTCACTGGCAAATGCCCGGCCCCTCCAGGAAACATCAGCGGACTGCTTTCTGGCTTCCCCGCCTTCCGCCTTCAGATTTTCCACAAATTCCACACTCACCCAGATTTCGGCCCCATTGGTCACATCCGGGTCGTCCCCGCTGTCCTTCGTGACGCAGCACCAGGCCCCTTTTCCCGAAGTTCCGGCAGGCTCCGGCTTCTGCCCTCTCGTTTCCTCACCCGGTGCGAACCCGGCGCTCCATTCCGGCTCCTCTCCCGGCACGAATCCGGCGTTCCATTCCGGCTCCTCTCCCGGCACGAACCCGGCATTCCATTCCGGCTCCGACTCGGACACCTTCACCGGAACCGTCACATCCACTCCCTTCGGCGTGTGGATGACCGCCGTTTCCTTCTTTATCCCAAGAAGCAGCCATGCTGCCGCCCCATCGGCCGCCGCCGCGCAGCAGGTGCCGGTGGTGATGCCGCGGCGCAGCAGCTTCTGATTTTTTAAAACATATTCCTGCATATTATGAGTTCCTCTCACCTGCGCCCTCCGAAACCGACGCTCTGGAAAAGCAATACTGGAGCCGTCCTTTTCCATCCCTTACTTCACTGATGTCCAGCCCGAACACCTGCTCCAAAATGCCGGATTCCAGTATCTGCTTTCTGGTTCCGTAAGCCCTCACCCGTCCGCCTTCCATAACCAGCAGGCGGTCCGCATACTGGAGGGCATGATTTAAATCGTGAAGCACGGCCGCCACCGTCTTTCCCTCCCGGACAAGCTCCTCCAGAAGCTCCATCAGCTCAAGCTGCCAGGACAGGTCCAGGAACACGGCAGGCTCGTCCAGGAGAAGCACCGGCGCATCCTGGGCCAGCGCCATGGCCAGGTACACCTTCTGGCGCTCTCCCCCTGACAATTCCGATACCGGCTTATGGCAGAGATGCTCCATTCCCATCCGGGAAAGGGCCATGGCCGCCCGCTCCTCATCCTCCTTCGTATAATGCCCGGAGGCCGAACGGTAGGGAAAACGGCCGTGAAGCACCATCCGCTCCGCCGGAAGCCGGCTTTCACTCCGGTTCTGGGGCAGGTAAGCGATTTTCTTCGCCAGATTTCGGCTGTCCCAGTCCTGTATCCGCTTTCCATCCAGCAAAATCTCCCCGGAACGGATTTCCGCCTGCCCCATCATGGCTTTCAAAAGCGTACTTTTCCCGCTTCCGTTAGGACCTACAATTGCCGTCATTTTCCCCGTCTCCAGGGTCCAGTCGATGCCGTGAAGCACCTCTTTTCTCCGGTACCCGGCACTTAATCCTCTACATTCCATCCCCGTTCCTCCTTCCATTTCCCTGAAACAGCAGCCACAGGAAAAACGGTGCGCCCACGAAGGACAGGATAATTCCCGTGGGAATCTCATAAGGTGCAAATAAGGTCCTGGCCGCCAGGTCGCAGACCATCACGAAAAAGGCTCCGAATAATGCGGAAAACGGCAGCAGGTACCGGCACTCTTCTCCCACCAGCCTGCGGGCGATGTGAGGCGCGATCAGCCCCACAAAGCCTAAAAGTCCCGCAAAGCTTACGCTGGCCCCGGCCAGCGCCGATGCCAGCACCAGAAAAAGGAACTGGTATCTTCCCACGGAAAGCCCGATGCCCTTTGCCACCGGTTCTCCCAGGGAAAGCACCTCCAGTTCATCGGAAAGCAGGCAGACCAGCAGAATGACAAGCACGATCAGCACGCCCGCCGGAAGCAGAATCCGCCCAGTCACCGAGGTAAATCCGCCCAGCCGGAAGGCATAGGTTCCGGTCAGGGTATCCTCCTGGAGGGTGTGGACCACGTCCGCCGCCGCATTTAAAAAGCTGTTGGCGCAGACACCGGCCAGAATTAACGTCATCCGGGAGGCTCCCGTCTTCTTCGCCAGAAGAAAGATAAATAAGGTGGCTCCCAGCGCCCCGGCAAATGCCGCCGCAGGCACCATATAATACGACATGGGAAACAGCGCCGAACACAGCACCACGCCCAGTCCGGCACCGGCATTCACGCCGATGATATTGGGACTGGCCAGCGGATTCTGCAGCACGTTCTGAATCAGCACACCGGCCGATGCAAGCCCGGCCCCGGCCAGCCCGCAGGCGATGACGCGGGGAATCCGCACATGGAGCAGGATATTCCGAAAGGAAGCCTTCCCGCCGCCCATGAAAAGCTCCAGCATATCCGCAGGCGTGATGGCCACCGCCCCCGCACCGATGCAGAGGAGGAAGGCCGCCGCCGTAAGAAACGCCAAAAGCATCATTTTATTTCGTTTCATTTTCATCGGTTCCCTTCTCCGGGTACAGATAATCCGCCAGCATCCGGTAGCTCTCGGCCCAGCGCTGGTTCGGTTTATTGTGGAACATGTTCTTCGGAAGCACATAATAATGGCCCTCCGCCACCGCAGTCAGACTGCTCCAGGCCGGATTGTCCTGCAGCAGCGCCTTCACGCTGTCCAGCGCCGCCTGGTCATCCTTTCCCATGGTAGTAACGAAGATATACTCCGGGTCCTTTTCAAGGATCACCTCCATGCTCAGGTCATCCAAAAGATTCTCCTCACTGTCCGCAATATTCTCACAGCCCAGCTCCTTCAGCATGATCCCAGTCATGCTGTCGCTGCCCTTGGCCCTGGCTCCGCTCGAATACGCCCGGATAAATAAAACCGTCGGATGGGAATCATCCTGCCTTGCAAGCTGCTCTGCAATCTCCTCCCGGAGCTGTACTCCGTACTGCTCGTAGCAGTCCTCTCTTCCGGTTATCTGGGTAAACAGGCGCAGCACCTTAAGGTAATCCTCAAAGGTCTCCACCGAATGATAGATGGTGCGGATACCGGCCCCTTCCAGCGCCTCCTGCATGGAGACATGCTCCTTCGTCTCTGCATTCAATACCGCCAGCTTCACATCAGCTTCCAGAAGCGTCTCCAGGCTGGGACTTTTCATGGCCCCGGCATTCACCGTCTCCTCTGTAAGCTGCACCTGGCGTCCGTCCTCATAAGCATCCTCCGTCACCACATCCAGCCGTCCTCCGGCAATGGACCAGATTTCCGCAAAGCTGCCATTTAAAACCGCCGTCTTCTCCTCCCCGCTGCGAATCCGCTCCAGCTCCTCTGCCTCCAGCACGATGGAGCGGCCCAGCGCATCCGTGTAAGTAATGGAGGAGGCCGCCGTCTGCGTTCCGTCTTCCGCGTTCCGGGCCGTCTGCGTCTCCGCTTCTGCCTGCTCAGTCACAGCTGGAACCACAGTAACCACTGCCGTCTCCATCTTCTCGCTTTCATTTCCGGCTCCGCAGCCCGGCACCGCTCCCAGCAGGAGCAGCGCGGCGCAGAGTGCGCCGATTTTCAGTCCCATCTTCTCAATCTCTATCTTCTTCACCGTTTACGTTCCGCTCCTTATCGTTTCTTTTCCTGATTGCTTTTCATTTTACTTTTCGTTTTGCTTTTCATTCTGCTTTTCGTTCTGCTCTTTCTCCAAATCCTTCACCAGAATCGTCGTAAAATACCCGGCGTTCTCATCCAGCTCCCGGATATCCCGGCAGACCACCTCGTCGGCCATGCCGCAGTTGGTCACCGCCATGGCGCGGCATCGTCCCTCCTCCTGCAGCCCGGACAACAGACGCTTCACCTCCGCCGTCCGTCCTGCGGATTTCATCAGGATCTTACTTCCGGGCAGACTGCTTAACTCCTGCTCATAGCTGCCCGGCAGGATGTGGATGGCTTCCTTTCTCGCCCCCAGCGGCTCCTCCAAAACGGCCGCCACCGCGCAGAAGGAGGGGACGCCGCTGACCAGCTTCGCCTCCAGCCCCAGACTGCGGATTCTCCGGTGCAGCTCCATATAGGTTCCGTAGATGACCGGGTCCCCCAGATTTAAAAAGGCAATCCTTCTGCTGTCCCGCAGCTCCCCGGCCAGCGCCTTTGCCCCGGCCTCATATGCGGCATCCAGAAGCTCCCGGTTCTTCGTCATCGGCACCGGAACCGGAAGAACCGGCTTTTCCCTGATTTCCGGCACCGCCTGCACCGCAATCTGCCAGGCTGTACAGGAAGCGGCATCCTTTGCCGGAATTCCGATGCTGTCACATTCCCGCAGGATTCTCACCGCCTTTAAGGTCAAAAGCTCCGGGTCGCCCGGCCCGATTCCCACACCATATAACACTCCGCCCAGCAGTTTCTTCATCTTATCCAGGTAAATCCGGCGAAACTGCGGAAATTCACCCAGCCCCTTCACATAAGCATTTACCTCAAAGCCCTCCTGCCGCAGACGGGACACATAGGAATCCTCCTCTCCCGCCATATCCTTCCTGGCATGGTCTCCCGCAACCACCATCAGCGGATAGAGGACAACCGGCTTTGGTGTACCATCCCCATTTCCGCCGCTCTTTATCTCCGCAACCGCATCCTCCAGATCCGGCTTCGCCTCCACGGAAGCGATGCGCACGTTCCAAAAGCCCGCACGGTGAAGGGCTGCATTTAGCTGGGCATACCGGCAGTTGGCCTCCGCCTCCGTGCCGTGTCCCATCAGAATATATTCCTTGTCCGGTTCAAACCCATACATTTCCTTCAGAACTGGAATCAGCCGCTCACAATCCTCCTCCCGGTCCAAAACCGGCGTGGTGATATCCACCCGCTTGAAACGCTCCGCCTGGGCCTCCACCATCCGGCACAGCTTTTCATACTCCAGGCCGGGAATCATGTGCGTCGCCACCACCAAAAGCCGCTCCGCCCCGCTCTCAGCCGCCTTCTCCAGCGCCTGTGGAACCGTATCGATGAAAAGCTGCTCCCCGGCCAGCTTTCGGATTATCATGCCGCTGGTATAGGCCTGCCCAATATAGCTGAGCTGCAGCCCCATGGTCTTCGCAGCCGCCGTCACCTCGCGGAAAATGCAGTCCAGGCTGTTCTCTCTCGCTTCCTTATAACTGGTTCCAAAACTAATTAACAGAACTGCTGTTTTCATTCCTGATTCCTTTCTCTAACTGCTTTTGTTTCATAGGACGCACTTTCCAATGAAAAAAAGCCTGCACTCGCGCCACCGCGACTGCAGACCGGTCCGCCCTCTTTTCCGGCATCCAAACAGCTCCCCCAGGAAAACACATCCCCCTGCGGGCCCTCATGCCGTGGGCATCTCCATAAGTCCTTCTGTCCATCGCAGAATCTTACGCATCCGGCAAAAGGCAGGTCTTCTGACTCAAGCGCATCCTCTCTTCTCCGTCTTCCCGTTTTCACAGTGACTGCCATCCGGCAGGAAAAGATGCATCGCTCTTACAGCGGCGGGACCGTCCGGGATTTTCACCCGATTCCCTATTATCCTGATCCCCGGCAGCATCCCCTGCCGGACCAGGCACCTTTGTACCTTTGATTTTTATAAATATGGTATATGGTAACACATCAGACCACATTTTGCAATTTGATATCAAAAAAAATATACTCAATACCAGCTTCCGATAAGCGAACCGGAGTGACGGCTTCTGATGGTCTGCTTCACGGCGTACCAATAACCATCAAATCAGAACGCAAATTTCTCTTTTCTAGTAGACTTGCCCGCCATTTCGCATTATAATATATTGGTTAAGAAAATGTTAAAATGTAGAAAGGGGAACTTTGATATGCCTTACTGTCCGAATTGCGACATGGAATTCATCGACGGTGTGACTACCTGCTCCGACTGTGGCCGCCCGCTCTTTGAATCCGAAGCAGCAGCCAAAAAATACATGCAGGAGGAACACGAAAAAGCCATAAGAAGCATCGTAAAGCGTCAGATGGAAGAGATGTCTGCCCAGGATTCCTGGTCCGCGGAATTTGACGAATCCGAGGAATCGCCGGAACAGCAGACCGCCCTTCCGGTTATGGAGCAGCCCCGCAGAAGAAGAGTGCAGTCCTACTCCGGCCTCTATGTGAAAAAATCCGAGCGCTATGCAGAGATGAAGTCCTCTGCCTCCGCTTTCCTGGTAATCGGCTGCGCCACGCTGGCCGCCGCCATCCTGTGCTTTGCCGGAATCATTCCGATTGCCGCCTCCGCCAAGATGACCTTCGCCGGAGTCTTAGGCGCCATCGGCGTCCTCTGCCTCCTGATCTTCCTGAAGACGAAGAAGGCAGCCGCCGCCATGAAGGAGGAGGTTGAGCTGGAAAACCAGAAAACCGAAAAGCTGATCAGCAGCTTCCTGGCCTCCCACACCGCCAGAAGCCTGGACAAGGAGCTTTCCAGGTACCTGGCCCGCTACGGAAAGATCACCCCGGAGGAGCTGAGTTTAAAGCGTTATGAGCTGATTCAGGATTACCTGATCACGGAAAATGACCTCTCCGACCAGTCCTATGTGGATTCGCTGAGTGAGGAAATCTATAATAAATTATACTCCGAAACAACTTCATAAAATGCCGGAAGGGCCGCTCACGTTTCATCCGTGATGCGGCCCTTCCGGCGGTAATTCCGCTTATATTCTTTTTTCCTTCTGCTTTGCTCTTATCAACCGCTTACAGCAGCGCTTCCTTAATCTTCAGCACAACCTTCTTTACGGCCTCCGGCTCGCCGGCTGCAGCGCCCGGACGATGGATGTCGTTGGAGAAGAATACGCAGTAGGAACCGGCGGTTACATCTACAAAGTTCTCATCCTTCAGATTCTTGTAGAAGCATACGTCCTTGCCCTCCGGATTCTCCAGAATCTCCTCGGAACCGGTATATGGAACATAGCCCATACGCTCCTTGCCGGATACGATGTACTGGATGTCCAGATATAAATCATGCTTCTCCGGGCGGCGCTTGTCTACCGGCTGGGTGGTGATTTCCTGTACCATCGCGTAGATATCACGGCCCTCGATCTCGTAGGTTCCGGCTTCCATCGCCTCTAAATCCTGGCTCTTTAACCAGTCAACGGCCTTCTGGATTGCCTGTGGATACTGATAAGGACACTCTGCTGCTTTTAAGGATGCTAAAATCATAGTAAATACCTTCCTTTCTTTTCTCGGCCTCTTCGGCTTGTACGTTACCTTCATCTTACCACAAATTGAATTATTTTGCCAGTATTTGTATACAAATTTTCTCAAAGGTTTATTTGACTGTTCTCGCAAAAAATTCTATAATAATAAACATAGAGTCCGTATTTGTCTAACAGATTAAACCTGCTGCATGCAGGAGACAGGAGATTTTATGAAATTATATACACAAAAGCTGACCTTCTCTTCCCCGGAATCCATCCGTCCCATGGATGAAGCCGGCGGTTTTCCCATTCGTCCGGGCATGTTCGACGTAAATGGAGCCATGGCGCTGCCCTTCGGCGTAAACTTTACCATCCATACCCACAGCGGTACGAGCTGCCAGCTCCTTTTATTCCACCGCGGCGAGGAGGAGCCTTACGCCATCCTTCCCTTCCCCGATTCCTACAAAATCGGAGATGTGTATTCCATGATTGTATTCGGCCTGAATATCGAGGATTTTGAATATGCCTACCAGATTGACGGCCCCTACGACCCGAAAAAGGGCCTGCTCTTTAACAAAAACAACATCATTCTGGACCCTTACGCCATGGCCATCGCCGGGCAGCGTATCTGGGGCCAGAAGAAAAAGGGCAGCTACCACGCCCGTGTGGTAAAGGATATTTTTGACTGGGGCCGGATGCCGCAGTCCACCCGCGACATGAGCGATCTGATCATTTACGAGCTGCATGTCCGCGGCTTTACCCGCCACCCTTCCTCCGGGGTCCGGCATCCCGGAACCTTCGCCGGGCTGAAGGAAAAGATTCCTTACCTGAAGGAGCTGGGAATCAATGCGGTGGAGCTGATGCCGGTTTTCGAATTTGACGAATCCATCAATTCCAGAGAGGTGGACGGCCAGACGCTTCTGGAATACTGGGGCTATAACACCGTAAGCTTTTTTGCTCCCAACACCAGCTACAATTCCACCGATGAATATAACCGGGAAGGCACGGAGCTGAAGGAATTAATCAAGGCTCTCCACGACAACGGCATCGAGGTCATCCTGGATGTGGTGTTCAACCACACGGCGGAGGGAAATGAAAACGGTCCTGTCTTCTGCTTCAAGGGCCTTGACAACAAGGTTTATTACATGCTGACGCCGGAGGGAAATTACTATAATTTCAGCGGCTGCGGAAATACCTTAAACTGCAACCACCCCATCGTCCAGCAGATGATTCTGGAATGTCTCCGCTACTGGACCGTCAATTACCGGGTGGACGGCTTCCGTTTCGACTTAGCCAGCATCCTAGGCCGGAATGAGAACGGCTCCCCCATGAACAATCCGCCCCTTCTCCGCAGCCTAGCCTACGACCCGCTTTTAAGCAATGTCAAGCTGATTGCGGAGGCCTGGGACGCCGGCGGCATGTATCAGGTGGGACGTTTTCCTGCCAGCAAGCGGTGGTCGGAATGGAACGGACGCTACCGCGACTCCATGAGAGCCTATTTAAAGGGCGAAAACTGGGAGGCCTGGACGGCGGCGTGGAGCATCTGCGGCTCCGGCGACCTGTACGGCGGCATGGACCCGGATTATGCCGGAAATTATGCCGGCTACGATGCCTGCGTAAACTTCTTAACCTGCCATGACGGCTTTACCCTCTACGACCTGTACGCTTATAATGAAAAGCATAACGAGAGCAACGGCTGGAACAACACCGACGGCGCCAATGATAACCGAAGCTGGAACTGCGGCGCAGAAGGAAACACCAACGACCCGGAGGTATTGAACTTACGCTTCCGGATGATACGGAATGCCGCCGCCGTGCTTCTGTGCAGCCGGGGAACCCCCATGTTCTTAGCCGGGGATGAATTCGGGAACACCCAGTTCGGAAACAACAACAGCTACTGCCACGATAATGAAATCTCCTGGCTGGACTGGTCGCTTCTGGACAAAAACCGGGATTTATTCGAATTCTTCAAATTTATGATTGCCTACCGGCAGAAGCATCCGGTCATCCGGAAGCGCCTGCCCGACGCCGTCTGCGGCGTGGACCCCATTCATGCCCATAATCTCAATGCAGACGATACCAACATCCCGCGGGATGCCAGAACCATCGGAATCAGCTTTGTGGGCTATGACACCTTAAAGCAGCGGGACGACATGATTTTTATCAGCGTCAACACCCACTGGGAGCATGTGTCCATCTCCCTGCCCCGCCTTCCGAAAACAGGCCGCTGGTACTTAAGCGTGGACACCTCCGGAGATGAAAACGGACGCTTCTTCTACTCCGAATCCGAGGAACGCCCAATCTTCGGGAACTATGTGATGCGCCCCCGGACGGTCGCCATCTTCACCATGAAGCCCTACTAAATCCACAGACTCCCCCCGGATGCTCCGGCCTTCTGCCGGGCCCTCCGGGAGCTTTTTAAAGCGCCAATAGTAAAAAGTAACAAATTTCCAGATAATGTCCGATTCCTTCATCCGGCAAAGTTTATCAGAATCTTTTTTTATACGGCATAAAAAGGATGCCTTTTCGTCATTTTATACAATCTTTACAAATCCACTCTATATATTACAAAAAAATTAAACATTTTACGCAGAGAGGGCTGGGATTTTCCCGTATTTTGTGGTACAATTTTCTTGTTAAACTGTAATTGCATAAGAAAAGTAATTACGAGTATTTAAAATAATCCAGGGGGAAATATTATGGCAAAAGAAATGATAGCAATGCTTCTTGCCGGCGGACAGGGTTCCCGTTTATATGCGTTGACCCAGAAGCTGGCAAAACCTGCAGTTCCTTTTGGCGGTAAATATCGTATCATCGATTTTCCGTTATCAAACTGCGTAAACTCCGGCATCGATACCGTAGGTATCCTGACCCAGTACCAGCCGCTGGTATTAAACGAGTATATCGGCAATGGACAGCCTTGGGATTTAGACCGTCTGTACGGAGGCGTTCATGTGCTTCCGCCTTACCAGAAGGCATCCGGCTCTGACTGGTACAAAGGCACGGCAAATGCCATTTACCAGAATATTTCATTTATCGAGCGCTACAACCCACAGTATGTAATCATCCTGTCCGGCGACCAGATCTGCAAGCAGGACTACAGCGATTTCCTTCGTTTCCACAAGGAAAAGGGCGCAGAATTCAGCGTAGCCGTTATGGAGGTTCCGTGGGATGAGGCATCCCGTTTCGGCCTGATGGTTGCAGACGAGAACGACCGCATTACCGAATTCCAGGAGAAGCCGAAGAACCCGAAGTCCAACCTGGCTTCCATGGGTATCTATATCTTCAACTGGGACATCTTAAGAAAATATCTGATCGAGGACGAGGCCGATCCGGAATCCGAGAACGACTTCGGAAACAACATCATTCCAAACCTTCTGCGTGACGGACGTAAGATGTATGCTTACCACTTCAGCGGATACTGGAAGGATGTAGGAACCATCTCCTCCCTGTGGGAAGCAAACATGGAGGTTCTGGATCCGGAGCACAGCGGCATCAACCTGTTTGACGAGAACTGGAAGATTTACAGCCGCAACAGCGGTATGACCGGACACCGCATCAGCGAGGGCGCTGTGGTAGAAAACTCCATGATCACCGATGGCTGCCGCATTGCCGGTGACATCAAGCACTCCGTCCTGTTCGCAGGCGTCAACGTAGAGCCAGGCGCGGTGGTAGAAGATGCTGTTGTTATGGGCGGCACCACCATCAAATCAGGCGCTGTGGTGAAGCATTGTATCGTAGCAGAAAATGTGGTAATTGGTGAGAATGCAGTAGTTGGAGCAATGCCTGCCGACGGCGAAAAAGGCGTTGCAACCATCGGTTCCGGTGTTTACATCGGTGACAATGCAAAAATCGGCCCGAATGCCATGGTAAATAGTAATGTAAAAGGCGGTGAAGAACAATGGTAAATTCCAACTCCAATGCACTGGGCATCATTTTCCCAAACAGTTATGATAATCTGGTTCCGGAACTGGTAGGCGAGCGTCTGATGGCTTCCATCCCATTCGCAAGCCGTTATCGTCTGGTAGACTTCATTCTTTCCAGCATGGTAAACTGCGGAATCGACAATGTTTCTTTAGTTGCAAAGAATAATTACCATTCTCTGATGGACCACTTAGGCGCAGGCCGCGCATGGGATTTAGTCCGCAAAAAAGGCGGCTTGAACATCTTCCCTCCATATTCAGAGAAGGGCGTTTCCATCTACACCGGACGTGTGGAGGCTCTGGCCAGCATCCTTCCATTCATCCAGGACCAGAAGGAAAAGTATGTGATTCTGGCAGATGCCAATATCGCAGCAAACTTTGATTTTAACGCGCTGATCCAGGCGCATCAGGAAAGCGGCGCAGACGTAACCGTAGCGTACACGGAAGGTGAGATTCCGCAGGGCCTGTTAAATCTGCCTCCGGTTGGAAGCGATTTATACTACACCTTAAACATCGAGGACGGCCGTGTATCCAAGATTTACATGAACTACAAGGAAGCCGGCGCTCAGAATCTCTCCATGAACATCTATGTGATGGAAAGAGAATTCCTGATCAACCAGATTCATACCGCTTTCGTCCGTGGATATACTTACTTTGAGCGCGACATCCTGGCTCCTCAGTTAGACGTTCTGAACGTGCATGCCTTCAAGTTTGAAGGCTACGCAGCACGCATCTGCGATATGAAGAGCTACTTCGATGAGAACATGAAGATGTTAGACGACGCGAATGTAGACGGCCTGTTCGCTCCAAGCCCGGTTTACACCAAGATTCGTGACGACAACCCGACCCGCTACATCACAGGCGCACACGCTAAGAACATCATGGCTGCCGATGGCTGTGTCATCGAGGGCGATGTAGAGAACAGCATCCTGTTCCGCGGCGTTAAGGTTGGCAAGGGCGCAGTGGTAAAGAACTGTGTTCTGATGCAGGATACCGTTGTAGAAGCAGGCGCAAAGATTGAATACCTGATTACCGATAAGAAGGTTACCATCTCCGCTGACAAAGAGTTGAAGGGCACCGACACCTTCCCGGTATTTGTCGCAAAGGGCCAGACCGTATAAGCCTGCGGACACAGGAAGCAATACCGAACTAAAATCAAGCCATTCAAAATCAAACCGTTTCACACGGAAACTTTCAGCCCGGCGTAAGGATTCGCCGGGCTGCTGTTTTGCTTTTGATTTTCGAACCTGCGCAAGAAAGGAGATTCCTATGAAAATCATAGACGCACATGCCCATGTGGTTCAGTGCATCGCCGGAACCGGCTCCCAGGGCGAGCTTCGCCCCTGCGGCGGAGGCAGGGCGGCATACGCCACCGGACAAACCTTCCAGATGATTCCGCCGGAAATCGGCGAATACGACGCCACGCCGGAAGCCCTGCTCCGTGTGATGGACGCCCACGGAGTCGAAAAAGCCGTGCTTCTCCAGGGCAATTACTTCGGCTTCCAGAATCTTTACACCTACGAGGCCATCCAGAAATACCCGGACCGTTTTACCGGTGCCGCCACCTATGACCCCTTCTGCCTCCAGGCAGAAAAGATTAAGGAAAACCTGTTTGACCATCTGGGCTTCCGAATCCTGAAATTCGAGGTCAGCAACGGCTCCGGCCTGATGAGCTATCACCCCACCGTAGATTTAAACGGCGAACTCATGCACCAGGTCTACCGCCATGCCGCCGAGCATGACTTAACCTTCGTCATCGACATCGGCCGCCCCGGAAACAACTGCTGGCAGCCGGATGCCCTTGCAAAAGCCATCCGGGAATATCCGGGGATGAAATTTGTCATCTGCCATCTTCTGGCACCTCAGCTTGGCGACGGAGCGCTTTTAAAGGAATCCTTAAAAAAGTTTGCCCTGCCCAATGTCTGGTTTGACATCGCCGCCCTCTGCCTAAACAGCAGACCGGAAACCTATCCCTATCCCACTGCCATGGGCTATGTGCGGGATGCGGTGGAAATCCTCGGCCCTGACCGCCTGATGTGGGGAAGCGACATGCCCTCCGCCATGACCAGGGACAGCTACCGGCATTTCATCGAATTCGTGACGGAAAATCCATATTTAAGTGGTGAAGAAAAACGGATGATTCTGTATGAGAATGCGGAGAGGGTGTATTTTTCGAGATAAATACCGGCTTTCCTCCTCTACATCTCCCGCCGTTCCCAGCTCTTCACCGCCCCCGCCGTGCAGAAGAGAACCACCGCCGCCGAAAGCGCCAGATATCCCGGCCGAAAGCCATGGGAAACCACCTCATACACATCAAAATACCGCAGAGGAGTCAGATCATTCATCCAGGCAAGCCCGGTATACTCCGCCGCAAATGATGTCCCGTAAAAAATCAGAACTGCTGCCGTTCCGGCTTTCATGGCAGCCGGATAGTGCTTCACCACTCCTGCAAGAAAGACTCCGACGGAAAACAGCACAAGCTGCGTCAGATACAGCCCGACGGCTGCGGCAATGGCCCCGTGGCTCTCCTCCAGGCCGCCCATGGGGAGAATCAGCAGCCAGTAACTGCACACTCCGGTAAATGCCGCAAAAACCGCCAGATGAATCGCCGAAGCAATCACCTTTGCCAGCACAATTCTGGAACGGCGGACCGGCTTTGTAAACAGGTATTCCGAGGTTCCCCGCAGCTTTTCCTTCGCCACGCAGGTAATTCCCAGATACATGGCATAGGCAAAGGCAAGGATTCCGGTCCAGAAATACAGGCAGCCGTACCAGCCGAGCGCCGTATTCAAATCCCCACGCACGCCGAACATAATGCGGAGGATTTCGGGAAATCCATCCATCATTTTCGCCATATCATCCAGACTGTCCTTCAGGGACAGAAATTCAAAATAACAGAATCCAATCAAAATCAGCATAATCGCCATCCAGATTATCTGTACCTTTTCGGACAGACGAAGTTCATTCTTAATCAGTGTTTTCATCCTGGTCTCCCCCTTTCACGAACGGAACGGAATATCTTTTTTCAGAAAAATCCGGTACGCTGCCAGCAGACATACCGCAAGCAGAACGAAATACCAGACCACATAGCTCATTTCGTAAAAATGGTTCCGGGAAATCTCCGCCGCGCCGAAAAATGAAAACGGAGACAGAAAGCCGATGGCCCGGTTCCCCACCACACGGGAAAAGCTGGTGATGCAGTACTCGGTAAAAATCGCCAGTCCTGCCGTCAGAAGAGGATTCCGGTTATTGGAGAACCAGACGCCCGCAAGCAGCCCCATCGCCGCAAAAATCAGGGCCACGAAGAACAGCGACAGGGAAATCAGGAAAAACTCCCACCAGTCAAATCCCGGCTGGAACAGCAGAAGGGTCAAAAGCGAGGACAGCAGATACGCCAGTCCCACGATCAGCGTTCCGCAGAAAACCGTCCAAGCCTTCGCCCGGAATATTTCCCCGCGTGTATGAGGCTTCGTATACAGATACTCCGAGGTTTTCCCGGAAAATTCCCTGGTGTGGATGGAGATTCCGAAATGCATTCCGAAGATTCCCGCTGCCAGCGCAAAAAAGCTGGTCAGGAAGGAATAAATCCCCAGCGGCGTTGTCAGGTAGTCCATGGACATTCCCACGGTTTGAAAAAAATCACTGGAGCCCAGGGTTTCAAAAAGAGCATTTCCGCCGGCTCCCGCGCTGTTCATCATGCTGTAATACACCGGCGTCATGGAAAAGATGCAGACTGCCAGGGCCGCCGCCCAGACCAGGATATATTTCCTGTAGTTTTTCATCTCATATTTAAAAATCACCATATCCACACCCCCTACTCATAGTAGTGCAGGAAAATCTCCTCCAGAGACGGTTCCTCCAGAAATACATCCTCCAGGTTCAGCCGCTGCAGCTTATCCAGAATGACGGTAATGCCGCCATTGTACATAAAGGACGCCTGATTTCCTTCCGCATTTTCTCTGTAATCTGCAATTCCCGGAAGCTTAAAAAAGCCCTCCGGAATCCGTTCCCGCGCCGTAACCGAAACCTTTTTGTAGCCCTTCTCCCGCAGCGCTTTGATGGATTCGATGCTGACCAGTCTTCCTTCCTTTAAGATTGCCACCCGGTCACAAAGCCTCTGCACCTCACTCAGCACATGGGAGGACAGGAAAATGGTGGTTCCCCGTTCCTTCTCTTCCTTTAAGATTTCGTAAAATGCCTGCTGGATCAGCGGGTCCAGACCGGAGGTGGGCTCGTCCATAATCAACAGCTTTGGGGCGGTCATCAGCGCCGACACAATCCCCACCTTTTTCCGGTTGCCCAGCGACAGATCCGCGATTTTTCTGGACACATCCAGGTTCAGCCGCTCCGCCAGCTCACGCATCCGGACATCGCACTGCTTTCCGTAAAGGTCCGCCGTGTACTGCAGAAGCTCCCGCACCTTCATATTCTGGTAATAGCTGTCCTCGCTGGGAAGATACCCCAGGTCCTTGGCAATCACGCTGGCCTTCGTCTGGCAGTCCATGCCGAAGATCGCGGCATTTCCCCCGGTCGGTCGAATCAGACCCATCAGGGTACGGATGGTCGTCGATTTTCCTGCGCCGTTGGGACCGATAAATCCGAAAATCTCGCCCTCTTCCACCGAAAAGCTGAGACCGTTGATTCCCCTGTGCTTCCCGTAGTTTTTCGTCAGTTCATTCAACACGATAACCGGCTCTCTCATACCAGATATTCCTCCTTATAAAAATTGTTCCGCAGCACTGCAATATAGGTTTCAAACTCAGACACCACCGTGTCAAAATCAAAGGCTTCCCGGCTGCGGTAATGGGCCGCATAGCCCTCTGCCATCAGTATCAGCATCCGGAAAACCGGTTCCACATCCTCCGGATTTTTAAACCGGACCGCATCCGTCTCCCGCAGAACCAGTTCCTCCCGGAACTGACCGGACTCATCCATGAGAGCTGCCAGCACATCCCGCACCTCCTCCGAATCCTCCTCCCAGGCCCCGGCGATAAACTGGGTGAGGAAGGGCTGTCTCTTTAAAGTCTCCGCCTTCATCCGGGCGGATGCCAGAATCCGCTCAAAAAGATCTGCCTCTTCGTCCAGCGCCTCCCTGTCAAACATCTCCATAGTTATCCCCTTACAGTATTCCAGCAGGAACTGATACAACTGCTTTTTGCTTCCAAAATACTGAAAAACCGAAGCTTTGGAAATATGCGCCGCCTCCGCAATATCCTGAATCGACGTTTTTTCATATCCATACCTGCCGAAACACTGCAGCGCCGCATTGATAATGCTCTGCTTCTTTTCCTCCGGGAGCGCGTAAAATTTCTCCATCCTGATATCCCTTCCTTTCAAATTCTTACAAATTTCCACAAATTCCGCAGTGGTTCCGTCCTTCACCGCCACAGCAAATGTCCTGGATTTCCCACACAACGCAAAAACCGAATCGGTTATTTCCGGTTTCATCGTACCACAAATAACCGATTCGGTCAATGCATAATTTTCTCTTCCGCCCTGCCGCTCTACCGGAATACCTCAAACATCACCCTTCTGCCAAGATGCTCCGCAAAGTTATGGTATTCCTCTTCCGATATCACGCCGGGATATGTCATGACGACAAGCGCATGACCCGCATTCTCCGGATGGTACGGCGGATGAACGTGCGGATATGGATTTTCCACAAACCCGCACCGCTCATAAAATCCCTTTCTCCGCTCTGCAACCGGGTCAGCCGGAGGGTCGATTTCCAGAATCAGCGTTTTCTTTTTCTCCTTCATAAGATTCAGCGCTGCCTCCCCATATCCGTGATTCCGCGCCTCCGGCCGTATGCAGAAATGCTCGATATACAGAAAATCCCCGGTTTCCCAATACAGAATCAGGCCCACAAAATCCGCTCCGTCATAAATCAAATCAAAATGATACTCCCCATCCGAAAGAATCCGCTCCTGAGAAAATGCCTCACGCTGCTCATGCTGCGGAAAGCTGATTCGGTACAGCTCCAGCGCCTTCTGATACATCGGATGTGGGGCATCCGTAATTCGGTCAAAATTCATATCCGTTCTCCTCCATAAATCTCTCATTCTATAACCCGCAGATATTCACCAAGAATAGCTTAATCATCGCGGCCCCAAGAAAGGCTCCTCCTATCGTTATCACAATCTGAACGATTTTAGGAAGACCTGCAAACTTAGAATGCTGATTCCGATTCTGTATTTTACTTAATAACCCGGTTGTATACAGGGGCATCAGCAGCACCGTAACAAAAACCAGGGTCTGACAGTACAGCGACAGTTTTTCAAATAACCAGTTCTGCGTACCAGCGTCCGTAATATCAAGGATAAAATATCCCCCCAGCGCGCACAGCCCCATAATGCTTAGCTGCCGTATATTCCGGATAATCGTTTCCTTTTCCGCCGCTGCATAATCCGACATTTTTTCCGCAACTTCCCTTGTCTCTTCCTTCATGTTCCCGCCCTTCCTCTCTCCATTGATGATTTCCGGAATACTCACATCAAAAAAGCCGGCCAGCTCCGTCAATAAACTGATGTCCGGCATATTGCTTCCCGTCTCCCAGCGCGAAATCGTCCGCCCGGAAACATTTAATTTTTCCGCCAGCTGCTCCTGAGTCAGTCCCTCTTCCTTTCGAAGTTCTCTTAAAAAACTTCCTATCTTCTTTTGATTCATGTCATTCCTTCCTTTCAGCAATAGAATAACTCGTATGGGAATCAAGGAACACGACATAAAGCGAGAAACCATTCTTCGCTTCAGCCGGACACACTTGTCCGGCTGAGGAAATGCTTATTTTCTGATATGCTCCAATTCCTCTGCCTTGTATTTCATCAAAAACCGTTTCTTGTATTTTATCTTCGCATACTCGGAAATCTGTTTCATATAGACCACATCATAAGCGCCTCCGATTGCGCCCACAATCGGGATGCCCTGCAGAAATTTCATATAAAGCAATTCTCCGGAAAGCATCTTGCTGGTGCTTGTAATCTGAGCAGCCAGGATATCCTTCTCCGGCGCACAGGGATTTTCCATATAGGACTCGATTTTCCGGTCCGTTTCCATCAGATGCTCCCCATACGATACCGCTCCCTCTATGAGAAGCAGGATAAAATATTTCTCCTGTTCGGATTCATATTCAAATCCGTAGCAGAGCGCGATTTCATACACGCATCGGAAAAGCATTGTCGTGAAAATCGGAATATCCGGGAGGCCCACACCCACAAGTCCCATGCCGATTCCGGACATTCCCGACAATGCCAAGTTGGCATTTCCCGCCTGCCCGGCTTTCTTAGAAAAAGCTTTCAGGGATTTGCGGCTTTTGCGAATCTCATCTGCGTAAAGATGAATCTGAAAATCCTTTTCCATCTCATCCTTACGATAAGTTTTTTCAATACCGCTGAGCCCCTTTTCTAAAATAACAGCAAATGCCTTTTCAAATGCAGCATTCAAGGTGTGCTGCAGCTTATCCGGAACCTTTTCCGACAGCATCCGGTTCCATGCGGTTTCCTTTTTGCTTCCCCGCTGTTCGAGAAACTGCTGCTCCTTCCTGCACAGCGCCTCCCACTCTTTCTGCGCGGGAGATTTTCCTGCCTGTTTAAAAATTTTCATATCTATTTTCCTTCTTATAATCGGTTCCGAATGGCTTCCACGGTCTGCTGTGGTGTCTGCCTGGAGTTGTCCAGCCAGAAGCCAATCCGGGGCGTCATCTGCATAAATGCATGGTATAATTCTTCCGCCGCAAAGCCCGAATAGCCTGTCTTCCCACGGTGCTGCTCCCGTTCCTTTATCGTTTCCACATCCGGGCAGAGCACCACCACCTCCACCGGATAGGAATGCAGCTCATTCAGCATTCGGTTTAACTCATCGCCGTAATAATTATCCTGAATCACCACAGAAAAGCCATGGTCAAAG
The DNA here is from genome assembly GCA_030536455.1 of Lachnospiraceae bacterium. Classification (GTDB taxonomy): domain Bacteria; phylum Bacillota; class Clostridia; order Lachnospirales; family Lachnospiraceae; genus Caccovicinus. The sequence continues at coordinate 34,378 of JAUNPZ010000001.1, forward strand.
TAAGACTTTGCCGCATCAGCAGTCAGCTTATATCGAAGATGAAGCTGACGAACCGCTTCTTCTGACGGCGCAGCCGACATCTCCTCTCTTCCCGAAACAATCATCTTGCGGAATATATCCCCGCGAAGATGAACGCATCTCTCCAATGAAGCAGCCAGCAAATCAGAAACCGTCGATTTGCCAGAGGCCATCAGGCCGGTAATCAGGTACATTTTTTGATGCATTTTAATTTCCTCCAATGCAGACTTTATAAAAGAGCAGCAACAATACTGCTTAGATAAACGTTCTTTCGCTTTCGGGACAGCCACCCGAATATCATTTTTTACCGACAATCATCACATGATTACTAGCCCCCAAAATGGATTCTTCTCTGCATACGCTATAATGATAATCGCACCAGACTTTAAACGCTTCCTCCGTCCAACGGTCAACCTTAGAGGCAAATAACGGAGTCAGACCATCTTGTGCAAAAGTATTTTTCATCATCGTGTCTTAAGACACCGGTTTGGGTAATTTGAGCCGCAAACATACTCATATCAGTATAGAAATCCCAAACTGACTTTATTGTACTTTATATTTTTCCCAGCCGCAAGACTATAAGAAATAATAAAATCACAGAATATTCTGCCTCAAAACTTCCTGTCATGCCAGGCTCCACATGCTATAATAAAATGTACCATATTTTTTCTTTCTTGTAACATTTCCCGGACATTTACCTGTTATACTATCTGCAAAACGAAAAGGACGTGAAAACATGAAAAAGATTTTGATTGTCGAAGACGACTGTCTTTTAAATAAAACACTTGCCTACAATCTGGCAGCGGATAACTACTGCGTAACGGCTGTTCTGAACACAGGAGCCGCCGCTGAAGCATTAAAAGCATCTCGATTTGACCTGGTTCTGCTGGATATCAATCTGCCGGATGGAAACGGCTATGACCTATGCCGCCTGATTAAGCCGGAACACCCTGACACCATCGTTATCTTTCTGACCGCCAATGACCAGGAAAACGACCAGATTCAGGGTTATGAAGCCGGAGCGGTAGATTACATTACAAAGCCATTTTCCATCGGCGCTTTACAGCGAAAAATCAAGGCTATGTTCGCTATGCTGGAGCATCATAAACCTTCAAAGGACATCTACGATGACGGCAGCCTGTTTCTCGATTTTTCAGAGCCGCTTGCCGTCTTGAACGGGAAAACACTAAACCTGTCAGCAGCGGAATATAACATGCTGAACCTGTTCCACAAAAATCCGAAACAGGTACTGACACGTCAGCAGCTATTGGAAAAGCTGTGGGATGTGGATGAGAAGTATGTAGATGAACACACACTCACCACTTCCATCAGCCGTATCCGCTCCAAAATTGAAGCAGACGGCGATACCTATATCAAGACTGTTTACGGCATGGGCTATCAATGGACGGGAGGAGAAAAGAAATGAAGCAGAACCATCTTTCCGTCAAAAGCCTGTGCCTCATCGTTGGTACCGGAATGTTTTTTTCTATGCTGGCGATTACCATTGTCCTCAGCATCCTCATAAAGGATATCCAGATTCTCATTGCAGGCGGAATCTTAACTCTCTGCGCCGTTATCTGGCTGTGGGTACTTGTGATGCTCTTCGGGAAGGAACTTTCACGCTTTACCTCGGATTTATGCTGTACATTAGACCATATGATTGACGGCGGCGAGGAGCCCAAACAGGCCGAACACAGAGAAACCCTCTTTGCCCGTATCAGCCACCGTCTGATCCGGCTGTATGGAATCATGCAGGAGAGCCGCCGCAGGATGGACAAGGAACGGCAGGAACTTCAAATGCTGGTGTCCGATATTTCCCATCAGGTCAAAACCCCGGTCAGCAATCTCAGAATGATAACAGACACGCTTCTGACAAAAAATGTTACGGAACAGGAACAAACTGAATTTCTGCATGGTATCCGAAGCCAGACTGACAAATTGGATTTTCTTTTTCAGGCGCTTATTAAAACTTCCCGGCTGGAAACCGGTGTTGTCCGGCTGGAAAAGAAAGAAGAGCGTTTGTTCCATACTTTGGCGCAGGCCATGAGCGGAATTGTCTATGCAGCCGAACAAAAGAATATCACCGTAACGGTTGACTGTCCGGAAAATATATGTCTGGCTCATGACAGCAAATGGACGAGTGAGGCTCTTTTTAACCTGCTGGACAATGCCGTAAAGTACACTCCTGCCGGAGGACAAATCCGGGTAAATGTGGAACAATGGGAAATGTACGTCAAGATTGATATCCGCGATACCGGAAAGGGCATCTCCGAATCCAATCAGGCCGCCGTCTTCCGGCGTTTCTATCGGGAACAGGAGGTACATGATACGCCAGGCGTTGGTATTGGCCTGTTTCTTGCCCGCGAAATCATTACAAGACAGGGCGGATATATCAAGGTTGTATCCGAAGTCGGAAAAGGCTCTACTTTCTCCGTATTTCTTCCCAGCCGCTGACAAACGATTAAACCGCCAGAAAGGAATTTATCGATATGAACATTTTACAGACAATTGACTTGAAAAAATACTACGGCACAGAGCCAAACATTACGCGTGCGCTTGACGGCGTGAATTTTGCCGCAGAGCAGGGGGAGTTTGTCGCTGTGGTTGGAACTTCCGGCAGCGGTAAATCTACGCTGCTTCATATGATGGGCGGACTGGATACCCCAACTTCCGGGAGCGTAATGGTCCGCGGAGAAGAGCTGGCACGCAAAAAGGAAGAAGAACTGACGATTTTCCGCCGCCGTAATATCGGCTTCATCTTTCAAAACTACAATCTGGTGCCGGTTTTGAATGTGTATGAAAACATCGTCCTTCCTGTGGAGCTGGACGGCGACACAGCCGATTCCAAATTCATGAATGAAATTGTACAGATGCTGGCTCTGAAAGATAAGCTTAAGAGCATGCCCCGCAGTCTTTCCGGAGGACAGCAGCAGCGCGTGGCAATTGCCCGTGCTCTGATTACAAAACCGGCAATCATTCTTGCCGACGAACCAACCGGGAATCTGGACAGCAGGACCAGTGCTGATGTAATGGGACTGTTGAAGCGCACCAGCAAAGAATTTAACCAAACCCTCGTCATGATTACCCATAATAACGAAATTGCCCAGCTTGCCGACCGCATTGTGCGGATTGAGGATGGCAAAATCGCAGACCAAAGGAGGCGGTAGCTTATGACCTGGCCTTTTGAAAATGATACCAGTGCCATCGTGAAACAACTGGCGAAAAAAAGTATAAAAGCAAATCGGCGTACCTCTGCCTCGATTATGACGGCCATTTTGATTGCCTCTGCCTTCTTATGTGCACTGCTTACCTTTGTGCAAAGCTATTGGGTTCAGGCGGTCCAACAGGAAATATATACCTCCGGCGATTGGGACGCCCAGCTTTTAGAAGTCCACGCAGGACAACTGAATCCGATCGCATCCGGCAATAATGTAAAAACAATTATGGTAAAGGGAGATAACCAGACCGTTTTATTGCCAGATGATGCGGAGCTTTCCTATTTACTGGTTCAAAACTGTGATGCAGAGTATTGGAACCATATGCGTGAAAAAAATCTGATTTTAGAAGGACGTGTCCCGCAGGCTCCCGGAGAAATTGCAGTAGGCCAGCGCTTCTTTGAACAAAATCCTTCCTGTCAGATTGGAGACACACTGAATCTGCCGGTTGGGAACAGACAAACCGGCAATTCTGCTCTTAAATTTTTGTCTCCGGTACAACAGGGAGAATCTTTTATTCAAACAGGAACCGAAGAATTTACGATTGTAGGTAAAATTGATATGTCGATTTCTACGGCATACAATGGTTATCCGGCTTATGGCTGTCTTAATCCGGCGAATCTGCCGGCGGATACCGATGTAGTCGTATATCTTCAAATGGTGCACCCGTCAAAAGTTTTTGATACGATACCGCAGCTTGCACAAACCATAGGATTACAGATGGACGAATATGGGGACTACCCATACCGTTATCATACTGCATTACTTGGATTGTACGGAATTTATGCTCCCGGAAAATTTGCAGACAGCGATTTGCCAAAACTGTTTCTCGCTCTGATTCTGATTGCCGCAGCATCAATTGCTGTATTTGCTCACATTATCCGGGGAGCATTTTCAATTTCGGCAAAACAGAAAGTCAGGGAACTTGGTATTTTGAAATCCATCGGAGCAACACCGAAACAAATCCGGCTGCTGATTCTCTGCGAGGCCCGCCGACTGGCTGTACTTCCCATTTTTCTTTCAGTTGGATTGGGATATCTGTTTTCCTATGGCGTTTTGAACGCTTATTCTGAACGAACAAGTGAAATCACAGGAAGCAGCATCACAGTTTCCTTTTCCCTGTGGAGCGCCGCTTTCGCAATGGTGCTGTCTTTCCTGACCGTACTGCTGGCCGCATCCGGACCGGCAAAGCAGATGGCAAAACTGCGCCCCATCGAAGCCATACGAGAAGATTGGAGCATTGACCCGTTAAGAAAATCAAAGAAATGCTTTTTTTCTCAAAAATGTTTTGGATTTTTGGGAAAACTTTCAGCCAATTCCATTTCAGCCAATCAAAAACTGTTCCGCACCTGTACCTCAACACTTTGCCTGTGTATGCTGTTGATATTCAGCTTTTGGGCCGCTTTTTCCGTTTCGGATATTAACAATGCGAAGGCAGAACAGGACTATCACTATAATGTAAATATCACTCTGGAAACCGGCCAGCCGATTAACCCATTTCTTATGAAAAAGCTGAAAACACTTCCTGGCGTCAAAGAACAGGCCGCATACACTATGGCAAATTGTGCCATCTGGATATCTGATTGCGGCTTGTCTGCAGATTTTCTTGCCGCAGGTGGTTTTGAAACAAAAAAGGCCGGGGAATACGTCCTGCGGCGTGATGGAACATATCGGATTCCATGTGTCCTGATTGGCATGGAGCAGGATGCATACCTTGCTTATCTTACAGAATCCGGCATGGAGGTTACTGGCGGAGGAGATGCCATCGTTGTAAATTCAGTTGTGAAAAATCCGGATGCAAGAGGATACGAAGCAAAGAAAGCGCAGACCACTTACCTGAATGTCAGTCCGGGGCAAACCCTTCCCATTACAGAACGATTTTTGGATTCCGTTCAGGGAAACTACACCTTTGATTTGAAAGTGTCTCATGTATCTCCTGTCATGCCGGACATTGGGCGCAACATCTCCTTCTACACGCTGCCTGTCATTGTGCCAATGGAAAAATACTACAAGATCATACAGAATTTTCAGGAAGAACGAGCCGTTTACAATTACAGAACTTATATAAATCTTTTAACGGACGAGGGAATGGATGCACAGGTTCAGCACAAAGCCGTGGAACTCTGCGAGGCCTATTTAAAAAGCAGTGATTTTTATACTTCCAGCAAAACAGAACGTGCCATTTTCCGTAAACAATTAACCTCCGCAGCTATGCTGATTCTATATAGTCTGACTGCTCTTCTGGGTACTGTCGGGCTTTCATCCGCAGTATCGGCAATTTACAACAGCTTGTACCAACGGCGAAAAGAATTTGCCATGCTGCGCTCGGTTGGTCTTGGAAAAAGAGGTCTTTACCGCCTGCTCGGCACAGAGGCTTTTTTGCTTGCCGCAAAGCCCATCATCATTGGTCTGCCGGTTTTCCTGCTGATCTGCATGGTGCTCCTGTGGATGCAGGATGTAACCTTTTCGGAATTTATTACTGTGTTTCCCATAAGCGGACTGGGCATTTATATCGTGCTTGTTTTCATTGCTGTTGGCGGGATTTATGCCGCAGCCTCCGGAAAAATACGAAAGGACAACATCGTTGAAGTACTAAGGGATGAAAATGTTTAATTCCTTCCATGTATATAGACAGAACAGTGGCGAAACGCCCTCGCAGCGCTTCGCCAAATTTTCGGTAAATTACCGTTTTTTTCTAGTCACCGGAATCCAGATTTCACTGTACGCAGAATCCGTTTTTTCAGAATCCATCTTTGTAAAAGAAAAGGATAGTGATTCCGTATTTTGCAGGGTAAATGGAAACGGTCCTTCATTCGGAAATACGTCCCAGGTTCCGGCTTTCATCGGCAGCTTTTCCAGGCCTTCCCCTACCTCCTCTTCCGTAGTCAGAACGCCAATCATATGGGTCAGATAACCTTCCTCCCTCAAAAAATCGGTATCCGAATGATGGGACACATTGACGATTTCGGACGGCTCCATGTTCTGAATCCGGTGTAATTCCGTTCTCTGCTCCGGCGTAATACTCTGCGCCAGCTTCACAATTTCCTGATTCACTCCCTCATACTGCATCGGTACCCGTTTGCTTACGCCGACAAAATAAAACGCCGGCTTCTCAACAATCCTGCACTCCATGCTGCTTCCTCCTTTCATCGTTACGGCAAAGTGAAGCTTTGAAAACACTTTGCATTCTCCCTGTTTCCTTACCTCCGAAGGCAGGAAACCACACCAGTTTTTGAATGCCCGTGTAAATCCATCTATGGACTGATAATTATATTTGAGCGCCACATCCGTTACTTTTCCTCCGTTCATCAGGTCATAATTTGCCTCTGACAATCTGCGGTTCCTGACATATTCTTTTAATGTCATGCCGGTCAGGAAGAAAAAGAGATTCTTAAAATGCAGCTCCGATACGCAACTCTGCCGCATGGACTGTTCAATGACCTCTTCCTCCAGCAAATGCGCCTCGATATAGTCCATTGTCTCATTCAATTGCTTTAACATTCCTTCACCTCTTCGATACAAGGATAGCATTTTTCTTCGCTGATTGCTCGACTTCGTGATGCAGAATAAGTCGGATTGCAGCGGATGCAGATTATACGCCTCCGAAAGATTCAAAATATCATTACAAGAGCTTGGTGAATAAACAGGCAGTTTAGGAAAAGAGTAAAAACCAGATGTATTGATTATTCGTTATTTATTTTCCAGTAACCTTTTCTGTCTGAACCGATGCGCTCAAGCATACCTTTTCCTTTCATTTCTTTCAGCTTCTGCGATACAGTTTTTCTACTGATAGATAATTTTTCAGCCATCACAGTTGAAGTATATGCCGGGTCTTGAGACAGCAGCGTAAGAATTTGAATGGATTTTTCATCCAAATTATCTGTCACCTTATCTGCCACCCTATCTGTCACCTTGCGGGTGACAGAACGAATCACTCTGTCCTCCGGTGCGGTAAATTCTATCATAATATCACCGGGATTAATCATGTAAATAGGCTGCGGAACACCATCCTTCTGACAAGCAGAACAGATTTTCTCGATTCCTCGCCCCCAACTCTCGATAAACCCTGCCAGATAGAAAACATGGGCTATATTGGGGTTGTAAGGACTGGAAGCATGTTTACGCATCAGATTCTCCAATGTCCAGTTTTCCGGCAGGCATCCGCAGTTAGCAATATACAGCTTATCCTCATATACGCTTATCTGAATAGGAACGCCGGATTGATACTGTTTATGACACAGTGCGTTCAGCAGAGCTTCACGCAGGGCATCCTCCGGAATGAAATAACGCTCAATACGCTGCATACTTTCGTAGGAGATTTTGGCTTTCATATATTTCAGATATACAAGCTCTACGATTTTGTCAATCTGCTCCAAAATTGAACCGTGTACCTCGTCTTGATATAGTAAATCTGCATCGTTTTCAAAGAATCCGATTTTTACATAAGCACCGAGCTGCCATTTCTCCGGGTCTTTGGAGAACAGCAGCATAGCGGCATTGGTTAAGTATAAGCCGTTCATCAGATGCAGCTTTTCCATCAGCACATCCTTCGGTTCATCCAAAACGCTTTTGTCAATGCGTCCTTTTTTCGCCGCCCACTTCTTGAAGCGTTCCACAATTCCATCGTCAACATTATCTAATGAAAATGCAGGCAAAGGAAGATTATCCCAGGTTGCACCACGCTTGCGCATCAGAAAGGCTTCCAAAGCAGGTCCCGTCAATATCTGACGGGTGCTTCCACTACGAAAATAGTAAACGCCCTTGCAGGAAATACCGATGGGATAGGCCGGAACATCAATCTCGATATATTCTTTACCATCTTTCTCATAAAGATTGACACCGACAATAATGCCCATTGCATCTCTGATTTTATTGGGTATATCTTCAAGGAGTTTATGTGCATTGGGCAGGCCGATTACGTTCCCGTTATCATCACAACCAATATAGATTTTACCACCCTGCGCATTGGCATATCCGCAAATCCATTCCAGATATTCGTCTTTCCACTTGCTTTTCCATTCAACATTTTGACTTTCAGGCATTGGTGTCACCATCCTTATGTTTATTTTTGCCCCTGCTCGCCATTTTTTACAGAAGATCATTTAATAGATTCATGCACTTAACCTTTTGGTTTTGGGCGGCCCTATGTGCAGATAGGACGCTCCCTTCTTTTTGTCGTAGATGCGCTGGACAGTCTTGTTGATCCCCAGCTCTTTGGGGTACTCTATCAAGTCCCAGTTGAGCAACGGTATCCCTGTTTATTTAATTGCTCTATAAATTGCTATTTCCGCTGTATCCCGGTGCGCTGCATATCGCAATTCCTATATCCATAAGGGCTTTTCCCAAATTAGTCTTACCGATTGCATTTCTTCCTTTCCGCCCAGCAGATAAATACGATATGCTTGCAGTATAACCAATCCTTTCATCCAACGCAACCTTTCGCCGTAAAAAAATTACGGAATATGAGCTGCACTTTTCTCACATCAACTCCTTCATCACCGCTTCAAACGACATCTTTCCCGACGTGAATTTCTCTAATGCAAGATACCGCTTCTCCGATGCAGTGTATTCTTTCTTATAAAGCGCTTCCACCCGCTCCCTTTCATCCGGCAGCGGTTCTTCTACATGATGTCCGGTCCGATGGGCTTCATAATACCGCAGTCCGAATCTTCTTTGGGATTCCGCATTCATATGAATCCCATCCGGATTCGCATACAAATCCTTCCCCGTTACATAGCAGCAGGCTCCGTTTTCCTCTGCATACCGGTAAAGCTCCTGATTCACCTGCTGATATTCGGTGCAGTTGGCGCCGAATGCAGTTTTTCCAAGATAATCGCCTAAGCCGCCGATAAGAAATGGGATGTTCTCGGCTTCCAGCTCGTTCCGGAGGGCCTTTACCATCTGAGCCAGCTTCTGGTAATATTCCTTATACTTCCCGCTGTGGCTGTCATTTTCTCCCTGATGCCACAGAATTGCAATCAGCTCGCTGTTTTCCATGGCAAACTTTGCTTCACAAACTGCATGGCGGAATAAAATGCCATCCTGGCTCCACTCATCCAGGGAGCTGCCGCCCTCTGCGCAGGGAATCAGCCCGATTGTCTCTCCCGGATTCCCATTGCACCACGCTTCCGCAAAGGAAGCGGCCGGGCCAACGCCTGCCACCGCCCGGTCAAAATGAATGGGCTCCGCCATCATCTGCCAGCGTCCGTTCCGCAGCATAAAAATTCTCTCGTCACAAATTGTCTTTACCTCATGCAGAAAGCCTCGCCCTGCCATATTGGACTGCCCAATTAATAATACTGATTTCATATCGAATCTCCTCTAAAATACATATTTTGCAAGCCTCTCCATCGCCTCCATTACCAGGCTGTGAGGCACCGCCAGATTCACCCGGATTGCATACGGTCTGTGGAACGGCCGTCCGTCCTGCCATGCCACGCCTACATCCCATCCGGCCTTTAAAAGTTCATCCATGTTTTTTCCCTTCTCCCTGCACCACTCCTCACAGTCCAGGTAAAGCATGTAGGTCCCCTGGGGCTTTGCCAGCTTCACGCCTGGGAAATGCTTTCTTATGTAATCGTATGCGTAATCTACATTTTCACTTAACACCTGGCGCAGCTCATCCAGCCACTCATAGCCCTCCGGCTTGTATGCGCCAATCAGCGCATGCATGGAAAGCACGTTCTGGGAATTGTAATGGCTTAAGGAGGACTGCTTTCTCACCCGGTCCCGGAGATAGGAATTGTAAATGATATGGTAGGAGCCCACCAGTCCGGCCAGATTAAAGGTTTTGGACGGCGCATACACGGCAATGGTCCGGTTTCTGGCATCCTCCGATACCGACTGGGTCGGCGTATGGGAATAACCATTTAACACCAGGTCCGACCAGATTTCATCCGAAACCACCACGCAGTCATTGGCCCGGTAAACCTCCATGGCCTTCTCAATCTCCCATTTTTCCCAGACACGGCCGGAAGGATTGTGCGGGGAGCAGAAGACCGCCAGATGGATGGAATATTCCTTCAGTTTCCGGTCCATATCCTCGTAATCCATCCGCCAGATGCCCGCCTCATCCTGTACCAGGTCGCTTAATACCAGGTGATAGCCGTTATTTTCCAGGGACTTGGTAAAACCGATGTAGGTCGGGGAATGAAGGAGGATATGGTCGCCGGCCGAGCAGAATGCATTCGCCGCCGATACCACACAGCCCAGCACACCGTTCTCATATCCGATGGCCTCTTTCGTCAGCCTGGTCACATGATTTCGGTTTTCCTGCCAACGGATGATCGAATCAAAATATTCTTCCGTCGGTGAAAAATACCCGAATGCCGGATGCTTGGCACGCTCTGTCACCGCGTCAATAATGGTGGGAACGGTGGCAAAGTTCATATCCGCCACCCACATGGGAATCAGGCTAAAGCCCTCCTTGGGCGCTCCCGGCGCCATCCCGCCCTTCCCCGGCATATCGACTGCTATTGAATCCATCCCGTGACGTTCCATAATTGTTGTAAAATCGTATTTCATTAGTATCTCCTTTCGCTGTCTGCCTGCGTATCCGCTTCCGGCTTTCTCCTATTATTCTACAAATTTTATTATTTTTATCTTTCTTTTCTGATTTTAACATAAATTTAATCATGATTCTACCAGTAATACTCTGGTTTCTTTTCGCGCATTTTGCTATACTACTTAACATACTTTTCAGAAAGGATCCTTGTCTTATGAAACGCACCGACCGCATTTTGGATTTTACCGCGTATCTGCTCATCCCCTGCTACACCATCCTGTTTGTGAAGGGAAGCAACTGGTTCACCACGAATTTTTCCGTTCTGGGTAATGTCATCGACCGGAAAAACCAGTTCGTCCTCTGGGGTCTGATTGTCGGCATTTACTTTTATGTGATTTTAAATTTCATCTCCAAAAAGCTGCAGCCTGCCCCCAAATGTACCTTTCTGATTCCCCTGGCCCTGATTCTGCTGGTGTTTGCCATCACCACGCCCTATCTTCCCCAGGAGCTGCCTTTAAAATCCTTCCTGCATATCGTGTTCGCCTTTCTGGCGGCCGTATGCCTGGCGCTGTTTCTCCTTCTGCTGGTCGTGCGGCTGTACCGGGAGAACCGGAAGGAATACCGCCCTTACCTGGCGGGGCTTCTTGGAATCCTGCTGTTTTCCGCCTTTCTTCTCGTGCTGGCCGGAATCATCAGCAGCGCGCTGGAAATCTTTTTTACGCTGGGAATCACCTGGTTCTGCAGGAGGCTGTCGGCGAAGATTTCACGGGGATAGTCACAATCCCCCACTCCCCACATATGATAGAGTAAAAAATCCTCTGAGGTTTTTCAATGGCTGAAAACGACTCCAACCAGACCCCGTCTGTCTCCGCAGATAACGCGGATAACCGGACAAATGAAAACAGCGGGCTGACCACCCCCATCGCACCCGAAGGAGGCATCCCCGCATTTCCAGGTAATATGACTTCTGTTCCCACAACTCCGCCGGTTCTGCCGGACCCGAATCCGCCAACCCCGTCCCTACCCTCCACTCCCTCCTTCCCATCGGTTCCCATGTTTCCTTCCCGGCCGGTCTTCCCCTCCATTCCGGTGATTCCTTCCGTACCGATGATTCCTTCGAATCCGTCCCTTCCGATTGCGCCCGATATCGCCTACAGCCAGGTTCGTTTTATCAATGCCTCCACCAATACATTCCCGGTGAATTTCAGCATCGACGGCATCCGCTATGCTTCCAATTCCCAGTTCGGCAATGTTTCCGGCTATCAGCGGATTTCGGACGGCTTCCACACCGTCTCCGTCAACCGCACCGCCGGGATGCAGGCTCTGCTTCTTCAGCAGTCCTTCCCCTTCACTGCCGGGCAGAACTACACGATGGTTCTGGTGGATGCCAGAGAGGGCGGTCTGGAGATGGTTCAGGTAACGGACACCGGCTGCAATAACCTGCCCTCCGGCTACGGCTGCTACCGGGTTGCCAATATGAGCTACAGCGGCTCAAATTTCGATATCCGGATGTTTAACGGCGACACCATATTCCGCCATGTGAATTTCACGCAGGTAACCTCTTATAAGCGGGCCATGGCCGGAAATTATACCTTCTACGCAGCAGCCGCCAACTTCTACAGCATGATTCGGGAGCTTCCCGTCATCATCATCGGAGCCGTTGCCGGCGGAGATACCGTATCCGCGCCTCTGGCCTCCGCCAACGTAACCATCCGTCCCGGCACCAGAACCACCTCCTATATCATCGGAAATATCTGGTCCGCCTTCAGCCTGCGGATGATTACCGTAAATGACGATTGACCAGCCATTTCCTACAGCACCCCTTCAAAGCTTTCCTGAAGCGTCCGGCAGGAGGATGAAAACATTTCCAGTTCCTCCTCGGTCAGGTTCAGCTCCAATACCCGACGGACTCCATTTCCGTTAATCACGCAGGGCACTCCGGCGAATACCTCCCGCTGGCCGTATTCGCCGCGAAGCATCGCCGATACGGTCAGCACACTGTTCTCATCTCCCAGAACCGCTCTGGTGATGCGGGTCAGCGCCATGCCGATTCCGTAGTAGGTGGCCTGCTTGGCATCGATGATCTGATAGGCGGCCCCCTTCACCTGCTCCGCAATCTCCTGCAGCGTTTCCCGGCAGATGCCAGAAACCGTGCCGCCGCCAACACCTTCTCCGGAAATCCGGTTTTCCGATTCCCTCTCCCCGCATATTTTTAAAATCGGCTGGGTTGCCACCATGGCCTGGCTCCATGGAACAAATTCACTGTCCCCATGCTCTCCCATCACATAGGCATGGACATTTTTCGGATCCACCCGCAGATACTGGCCCAGAAGATACCGAAGCCTTGCCGTGTCCAGCGCCGTCCCGCTGCCCAGCACCCGTCTCGGATTAAAGCCGGACAGCGCGCAGGTAATCCGGGTCATCACATCCACCGGATTGGTCGCCACCAGAAAGATACCGTTAAATCCGCTGCTGGTCACCGGCTCTATGATGGACCGGAATACCGCTGCATTCCGCTTCAATAAATCCAGCCTGGTTTCCCCCGGCTTCTGGGCCACCCCCGCGCAGATGACCACCAGGTCCGCATCCCGGCAGTCCCGGTATTCACCGGCATAAATCTCCATATTTAAGCCAGCAAAGGCGAGGCCATGGTTTAAATCCATAGCCTCGCCCATCGCTTTCTTTTCATTTACATCAATCAAAACCAGTTCATCACAGGCATTCTGGTTTAACAGGCTGTATGCATAGCTCATTCCCACCATGCCGCACCCCACCAGCGCCACTTTCCTTTTATCAATTCTCATCGTGAACTCCCTTCCCGAACCCTGCCCCATTCCGGCAGGCCCCGCCCATTGGCTTCGGTTCTTATTTGCTGCGATACCCATAGTATGCAGAAGTTCCGATGAAAATATGTAAATCCGGTGCTTTTCCTATATTTTACCCGTGAGCGGAAATCCCCGGAGTCATTGCGAATCCGATTTTCTTCCCCACCAGTTTGGGAATACTTCTTTCAGCCTTCTGGTTTCCCGCTTTTGATAATCCATCAGGATTTCGATTTCACCAGCCCGGTCTCCAAGCTGCAGCATAAATTCACAGCAGGCGCCGCACGGCAGCCCCATCCTTCCATCCGGCATAATTACCGCCAGTTTTTGGATTTCCGATTCCCCGCAGGTCAGCATATGGGCAATCGCATTTCGTTCCGCGCACATGCCCAGGGAACAGGCCGTGTCAATACAGATTCCGGTATAGACAGCCCCGCTCTTTGCCAGCACGGCAGCCGCTACTCCTCCAGCTTCCACCCAATCCGAAACCGTCCTCGCATTCTGCACATTTTTTGCCGATGTATAAAGGCGCGCCCAATCATCCTCTGCGTCCCTTTCCCGACTCCAGCTCATCGTATACTCCGCGTCTCCGTTCTCCTCATCAACGCCCTCCGCGCTCACGCAGAATCCTTCCCTGAGATAAAATGAAACCGCTCGTTTATTCTGCTGATACACCTTCAAAGAAAGGGTGGGATGGTGTTTTTTCACATATTCCAGAAGCTGCTTTCCCACGCCCTGCGAGCGGTACTTCTTATCCACAAAGATTCCGGCAATATAAGAATCATCCAGACCAATAAAGCCCTGTACCTCCCCATTTCCCTCTGCAACATAAACCTCCGACTGGGGAATCATTTCCGAAACCACAGGATAGTTGGATTCCCAGTACTCCTTCGGAATAAAAGGGTGGGCTTCCAGATTCCCATTTAACCAAACCTGCATCACCGCTTCCAAATCTGCTTTTTCTAATTTTCGAATCATGTCTTTTCTTCCTCCGTCCTTCTCCGGCTTTACAGCTCCTTCATAAAATAAGACTGCGTATATTCATCAAATGCAGGCTTTATGCATAACTGCTCCGTATATCCCATCTTCTTATAAAACTCCGGGGCCTGGAAGCTATAGGTATTCAGAAGAATGCGCTTCAGGCCTTTTTCCCCGGCGATGCGCTCCACATGTGTCAGCAGCCGGCTTCCCAGCCCCCTCCCACGGCAGCTTTCATCCACATATAAAAACTCGACCTCCAGAGTATCAGCCAGGCTTCCCGCAACGATTCCTGCGATGATTTTTCCGTTTTCCTCTATGTGGAAATTATAATCCGCAAAATCATGCATATAACGTGCATTATATTCCCTTAACCGGTCATGTATATAGGCGCTGTCCGCCTCCGAGCTGCATATTATCTTTGCTTGTTCTGAATTTTTCATAACCTTTCTCCTCCTTCTGTCATATCCAGTTCTTCCAGCATTTGCTTTTCGATTCCGACTGCATCCGGCTGCGTCGGAGTAAAGCGGATTCCTCTATGTAACAAGCCAATTATTTTCTTTGCGTTCTTTTCCATCTCCTGTATCAGCTTTGGGTCGGCGATCCTTACAGGCTGACCTCCTTTGATATACATTCCATCAATATACCGCTCAGCAACCGGAAACATATCCCGGAAGAGCAATACCGTTCTGTTATTAAAGATTTTCATAATTGATTTTCAAATAAGGGTCCTGTACCTTTGCAAAAAAGTCATTCGAAACAAAGTACAGTCCGCCTGCCAATATCTCCATACCCTCTACCTCACATAAATTAAGCCCCTTACCTTTCTGGCAAGAGGCTTAACAACTTTTCCACGGCCTATTTATTATTCGCATGGCCGGCAGCGAACTACTTTTTAAGGCAGATTCCTACCTGTCACTTTTATTATACGCAAACTGCGAGGATCTGTCAATTCCTTATTAAAATCAGATGAAAAATCACCTCATCCAATCATCTTCGATTCCGCCCCATCCCTGCATTCTCCCTCACAACGCTCTGATTTCCTGCGAAATCTCCTCCACTGTCTTTCCGTCCGTTTCCACCTTTCTTGTATCCAGCGCCGCATACTGTGGAATCCGCGAAAGGCTTCGTTCGATCACATCATCGGTGCGGATTCCATTCCGGATATCGGATAAAAGCCGTTCCCGAACCGTTTCCGGGGCTGCAAGCAGAGAGACGCTGATTACGTCGCAGTCCGAAAGCTCCAAACGGTTCCGGACAGCATCTACAATCGACTGTTCCTGCATGACCCAGCAGAATATAATGTTTTCATAGGCAGAACAGTGAATAAAATTGTTTAAAAGATGGCTGATATTGTCCAAAACCATAGCCTTCGTTTCTTCCGTCACCTGAAATGGGTGGGCATCCCAGCACCAGTCACCGTCAAGGAATACGCTCCGGGGCAAATCCATCTGCAGCCTGCGGCAGACCGTTGTTTTCCCTACCCCCATCGTTCCGCCTATCAAGTATACTTTTTTCATTGCACTCCCCCGTTCTCAAACGCTCTGAAAATCATTTTCTATGACGCCTCACAGCCTTCCAATTTTCTTTTCCATCAGTTCTCCGTTCCCGCTGTACATCACGGCATGTTCCCTGGAAATCTTTCCTTCCTTGTACAGCTTTAACAGGCTGTTGTCCATGGCCACCATCCCTTCCTCCGCCGAGGTGGAAATCACGCCGTCAATCTGGTGGATTTTCGATTCCCGAATCATATTTCGGATGGCATTATTTAAGAACATAATCTCCAGCGCCGGAATCTCGCCCTCGCAGTCGGCTCTTGGAATGAGCTGCTGGGATACCACCGCCTGGAGAACCATGGAAAGCTGAACCCGGATCTGGGCCTGCTGGTTCGGCGGAAAGCTGTCGATAATGCGGTCGATGGTGTTTGCCGCCCCGATGGTATGAAGGGTGGAAATCACCAGATGCCCTGTCTCCGCCGCCGTCATCGCCGTTCGTATGGTTTCAAAATCCCGCATTTCTCCCAGAAGAATCACATCCGGCGCCTGCCGCAGCGCCGCCCGCAGCCCCGTCATGTAGCTGTCGGTGTCCGTGCCGATTTCCCTCTGGGTCACCACGCTCTTATCGTGGCGGTGAAGGTATTCAATCGGGTCCTCCAGGGTAATTACATGGGCATTTCTCGTCTGATTGATTTCATGAATGATGCAGGCCAGAGTGGTGCTTTTTCCACTTCCCGCAGGCCCGGTCACCAGCACCAGCCCCTTTGTCATCCCGGCAATGTCAATGACTCTCTGCGGAAGATTCAGCGACCCGGCATCCGGCAGCTCGAAGCGCACAATCCGGATAATCGCCGCCAATGACCCCCTCTGGCGCATCACACTGGCCCGGAAACGGGACAGCCCCTTTAAGGCAAAGGAAAAATCATCGTCCCCATGGGTCTGAACCTGCCCCATATCACGATTTCCCGCAATCTCATAAATCTCCGTAATCATCTTATCCATCTCATCCGGAAAAATCTTTTTTTCTCCCTGATAGAGAATCCGTCCGCCTATCTTATAGGAAAATGGCATGCCGGGTACCAGGAACACATCGGAAGCGCCCTGCTCCACAGCAAGCGTCAAAAGCTCGATTACATTCATAATGTAAATATTCCCTTCTTCATACAATACAATGCTTATATGGTATCTGCCTGCGCCGGAATGCTTTAAGACTCCGGCAAACCGCTCCAGACTGGCATATCCCGGTCAATCTCATACTCCTCACGGTTATAAACACGCCACTGCAGCACGGAAATCCACGGTGCCCCATCGTCCAGTGCCTCCTGGTCCTCCGGCTCCGGCCGTTCGTCTGGTGCCTCCCGGCTCTCCCACTTCGTCGGTTCATCCGGTGCTTCCTGACTCTCCCACTTCGTCAGTTCATCCGGTGCTTCCTGACTTTCCTCTATCCCCAGTTGGATCAGCAGCGCCTGGCCGTAATCCATGGGGATTTCCGCCAGGATGCAGTTCTCCTCCGGCCGGTACGCCTCCCCCAGATGCTCCTGAAGATAAGCTTCCGGTGTCAGCTCCCTCTGCCGGAACGCTTCCTGTACGGCCTGACCGGCTGCCTGTTTCAGCTCCTCGCCCGTTCCATCGGCTTCATAATAGGCCGAAACCGCCTCTGCATTCCGTTTCGCCAGGTCTAAATCCTTTTTCGCACTGGATAAGGACAGCAGTCCGAAGGTTCCCATGCACAGCACGATAAAAATCAGAATCAGCGAAGCGCTTCCGATGTTTGCGCTCCGTTTCTTCTCACTCTTCGCCATATCCGGCACCTCCTGACTGTATATACCGTTTTGCAGTTAAGGTATACAGAGGCTCCGTCCCGCTGCCGTCTGCCCCGCTGCTGCCTGTCCCGCTTCGGTCGGCCCCGCTTCGGTCCATGCTCCGGATTTGGATTTCCAGGCATTCCAGGATGCCGCCGGCCTCATCGCCGTTTTTCTGCAGCCGCAGCCCGGCCTCAAACTGCATTCCATTTCCATTCCACACAATCGTTTTTTCCTCTGTCTGACCGTTTTCTGCTGACCTGGCTGCATTCTCCGAGCCCCTCTGATTTTCCGGCTCAGGCACAGTCTCCGAGCCCTTCTGATCTTCCGGCTGTTCCAATTCAGCCGCAGCCTCCAGTTCTCCTGCCTTCCACTCCTCTGCAATGCTCTGGGCCGCGAGGACCGCCTCGTTTAACTCCCTCGCCCGGCGGCTCATGGAATCGGCGCGGACAAAGACCTGGATGCACACGGCAGCGCAGAACAGGAAGAAGCCGCTGACCAGAATCATTTCCATCAAAAAGATTCCGGAGCCGGACCGTTTTCTATCATTCATCGCCATCTCCTCCTGCCTCTGTCATTCCGCTGTCCGATGCCCCGGAATGAATGTTCAAACACGTTCCGGCTTCGCTCCGCAGTGAAAGACTCAGACGGCCTCCGCCTTCCCCTGCCGTCTCCAGGGTAAGAAGCTTCCCATCCTCGCTCTGGCTGACCGAAAAGCCTCCGCATTCCAGAATGGGAAGACCGTCCGCCAGCCCCAGGCCGTCCGCCGGATCCGTAAACAGTTCACAGATATTTCCATCGTAATAATAAATCCAGGTCACATAGTTTCCTTCTTCCAGTCCGCTTCCGATTTCCAGCACCGGAATATCCGTTCCGTCCGTTCCCGGCATCTGCATCACCCGGACCCCGCCGGAGCGGTCCCCCTGGCGGACCTTATTCGCCACATATTGAAGCGCCACGCTTCCGTCAAAATTTTCCTCCGACCTGCGGTTTAAATTCTCGTAAACCTGCCCGCCAATCAGCACGGTAAACAGCGCGCAAAGCACAAATACCAGAAACAGAAGCATCGGAAAGATTACTTGAATCGCCTGCCCCCGGTTTCCGGTATTTCGTTTCTCTCTCATATTCAGTTTCCTCCCTGCTCGTCCGCCGGAATCACGGTGATATCCGGCATGATATTAGAAGCAAACCCTTCGTAAAATACATGATACCGTTCCCGGTCAATCTGGATTCCGTAATGCTCCTCCAGATATTCCACATCCGGCGGGTATCTTCCCTCGATGGCATAGCACTGGACCGAAGCCCTGGCTATGGCCTCCTTCAGGGTCTTCTCCCCCTCCAGGCAGGCTTTTTCGTAAAAGGAAAGGGAACCCTTCAGGAAGATACCGGCCGCCAGGACAAATGCCAGAATTGAACATACGAACCGTTTCATAGCTGCCTCATCCTTTCCAAAACAGAACCCGTTATCCAATCGTAGAAAGCACTCCCACTAACGGAAGCATCACCGAAAGCAGGACCATTCCTACCGCCACGGCCAGCACAGCCACCATAGTCGGTTCAAAACGGTCGATTATCCGGTCAATGGCATCATCGGTCTCCTGCTCATAATCCTTTGACAGATTCTCCATCACCTGATCCAGATGGCCGCTCCGGTCTCCGGTCTTAATCATCTGGATGTGGAAGCCGGAAAACAAGCCGGTGGCCTTCATCGCCTGATAATAGCTCTGGCCCTCCTCCAGCATCTCCCGGCATTTTAAAACCTTCTCCTGCACCAGACTGTTTCCTGACAGTTCCGCCGCCAAATCCAGCCCTTTTTCCAGCTCCAGGCCGCTGCGGAGCGTAAGAGAAAGCACCGCCGTAAATCTCCGGTTCGCCGCCGCCACGGCAATCCGGCTCCGGCGCTTCCCAGCCTCCAAAAGCCGTTCCAGGAAGGAAAAGCGATGTCCCATCCGGGAAAGCATCCACAGCACACCGCAGATAAGCACCAGCACACCGCCCAGGACCAGAGCCGCTCCGCTGAAGATTCCGCCGATGGAAACCGCAGACTTCGCTGCCGGAGAAAGCTCCGCTCCCAGCTGGGCGTATACATCCTCAAAAATCGGCATTACCTTTACAAATAAGACAAACAGCACGGTCAGCAGCATGAAAATCATGATGGTCGGATAGGTCAGCGCATTTTTGATATTCCGCATCAGGAAATATTCTTTTTCGTAATACTCAGAAAGGGACCGCATCAGCACATCCAGTGTGCCGGTCTGCTGCCCCAGCTTTGCCATCTTCACCACATAAGACGGAAATGCCCCGGATTCCTCCAGGACCTGAAAGAACGGGTCTCCCAGCTCCACGCCCTCTGCCATAGAAAGAAGCAGCGCCTTCTCCTGTTCATCCGAAGCGTCCTCCGCCATGATGGAAAGCCCCTCCTCCAGAGGAACCGCCGCCTCCAAAAGAAGGGAGATCTGCAGGCAGAACGCAGAAAGCTCCTTCTGGTGATACACTCTGTTCCTCTTTTTCTGCACTGCCTCGTCTTGTTCCAGTACTTCTCTTTTCTTCATATTTTCCCCCATTCTGCGCGGAGTGATAATATTAATAAGAATATTTTGCTCTATAAGTCTCGTTCCCCGCTCCGTAGCTCTTGCCGCCGCTGGATGCAAAGGTGGGGTCCATCATACTCCAGTTCTGTCCGTCGAAGTAAATGATATTGTCCACCCAGCCCTGGTTTTCCAGGTACACACTGATCCAGGCATGATACAGGTCGCCGGTATAGCCAATCACCAGCTTCGTTGGAATATCCTGCGCCCGCAGCATGGCCGTCATCAGGGAAGCATAGTCGAAGCAGATTCCCTTTTTCGTCTCCAGCGTCACATCCACATCCGGCAGATAGCCGCTCTGCACAGTGGCCGCCTTCTCGTAATCATAAGTTAAGTTATCCACCACAAAATTAAAAACATTGGTCACAATCCCCAACTGGTCGGCCGCTCCTTCCGAAAGCTGGCTGCTGACCGCCACTGCATTGGAACCGGCATGAAAATTCACATACTGATTGGGGTATAAAAATGGAAGGTTCGGGTCCGAGAGCGCTACCTGGATACTCTGGCTGAACGCCTGGGCATACTGGTTTCCGCTGATATTCTCAAATACCTTGATGGAATAGCTGCCGTCGCCCTCGGTCAGAGGAAATACCTCATAGGCATCCCTTGCATTCAAATCATAGGTGTAGGTCGCATCATGGGTAATCTGCACCTTGATTCTGGAGTTTCTTCCGCTGTACTTCACCATCAGATACCCGTCATTGGTGTGGGAAGCATCTATTTTTACCTTACTGTTTCCATATGTAACCGTCCCCGATGCCTCTGTGGCCCGGACGGCTCCGTAAGCGGCCGATGTTCCGGACGGAACTGCCGCCAGACAGCAGACTGCAAAAAGCGCTGCCGCCATTCTGACAAATCTACCTGTTCTTTTCATCCATCCACACTTTCTCTCTGCGCTATCTGCCAGCTGCATTCAGCCGCTGGCGGACAATCTCATACGCAAGCACACCGGCCGCCACCGATGCATTCAGGGAATCAATGTCTCCCTTCATCGGAATCGACGCCACCATATCGCAGGTTTCCCGGACCAGCTTGCCTACGCCTTCGCCCTCATTTCCAATCACCAGGCCGATGGGTCCCGTCAGATTCAGGCGGTACATGCTCTCTCCGCCCATATCCGCGCAGACAAACCACAGGCCCTTCTTCTTTAAATCCTCCATCGTCGCCGCCAGGTTGGTCACCTTCGCCACCGGAGTATAGTTTAATGCTCCCGCAGAGGTCTTTGCCACCGTTGCCGTCAGACCCACCGCTCTCCGCTTCGGGATGATGACGCCGTGGGCGCCGGCCAGATTCGCAGTACGGATGATCGCGCCCAGGTTATGCGGGTCCTCGATTCCGTCCAGCAAAAAGAGGAACGGCGGCTCGCCCTTCTCCTCCGCTGCCTTCAAGATATCCTCCACCTCTGCATATTCGTAAGCAGCCGCATAGGCAATCACACCCTGATGCTTTCCGGTGGATGACATCTGGTCCAGACGCTCCTTCGGCACATAGGTGATGATGGTATCATGCTTTCTGGCCTCTCTGGTAATAGACTGCACCGGGCCGTCATGGCAGCCGTCCAGCACAAACAATTTATCGATGGTTTTGCCGGAACGGAATGCTTCCATTACCGAGTTACGGCCTTCTATGGTTAATTCTTCATATCGCATACGTTAAAGTTCTCCTATTTTTTCCAATCCGCGGCTCACCAGGGTAATCAGCCGCTCATACTGCTCCGTTAAAAAAAGCCAGCCCACAAGAGCCTCAAAGCCGGTAGCCCACCGGTAGTCAATCACGGAAGCATTCTTGGCGGAAGTGACGGATTTCGCATTCCGGCCCCGCTTAAAGACCGCCCGCTCCTCCTCCGTCAGGTCCTCATCCAGAAGCTTGATCAGATTGGCCTGGGCCTGGGCGCACACCAGTCTGGCGCTGTGCTTATGAAGCTTGTTCACCTGCACGCTTCCGCTGTTTACAATCTTCGTCCGCACCATGACCTCGTAAACCCCGTCTCCGATATACGCCAAAACCAGAGGAGAATAGGTTCTGACATCTATCTCCTCCAGCTTCATGGACTTTTTATAAAAATCCAGCAGGTTCTCCATTACGCCCGGCTCCATTTTACGCCCTCTCTGGTATCCTTCAGGACAATTCCCATATCCAGAAGCTTTCCTCTGATTTCATCTGCCAGAGCAAAGTTCTTATCCTTTCTTGCCTGCTGTCTGGCCGCAATCAGATTCTCCACCTCTTCGTCCAGGACCTCTTTCTTCTTCTCGGTCAGAATACCCAGAACATCGCAGAGCTTCTGAATCTCATTCTTTAACAGGTCCACATAAGCCCTGCTGCTTTCCTCGGAAGCGGTGGTATTGGCCAGCTTCACAATCTCAAACAGAGCCGAGATGGCATCCGCGGTATTAAAATCATCATCCATAGCGGCCTCATACTTCTCCACCAGGGCATTCAGAGCCTTCTCCTGCTCCAGCTCCTCTGCGGTAAGCACATCGCCGGATGCTTTGCCGGAAAGCTCGGTGATCCGCTCCATCGCCGTCAGGATTCGGTCCAGACCGTTCTTGGAGGCCTCCATCAGGTCCGCGCTGAAGTTTAGCGGACTCCGGTAGTGGGCGCTCAGCATAAAGAAACGAAGCACCTGTAAATCATACTTCTCGCTGATTTCCCGAACTGTAAAGAAGTTGCCTAAGGATTTGGACATCTTCTTATTATCAATATTTAAAAATGCATTATGCATCCAGTAGGTCGCAAACTGCTTTTCGTTCGCCGCCTCGCTCTGGGCAATCTCATTCTCATGGTGCGGGAAGATTAAGTCCTCGCCGCCTGCATGGATATCAATCTGCTCGCCCAGGTACTTCTTGGACATCACGGAGCACTCGATGTGCCAGCCCGGACGGCCCTCACACCATGGGGATACCCAGAAAGGCTCCCCTTCCTTTTTCGGCTTCCAGAGCACGAAATCATTGGCATCCTCCTTGCCGTCCTCACCGGTTACCTTGATTTCACGGAAACCGGACTGTAAATCCTCCAGATTCTTGTGAGACAGCTTTCCATACTCCTTAAAGGACTTTACACGGAAGTAAACGGTGCCGTCTGCCGCCGCATAGGCATGGCCCTTGTCAATCAGGGTCTGAATCATCTCCAGCATGCCGCAGATCTCCTCGGTTGCCAGCGGATGCTTGGTAGCCGGCTTCACATTCATGCCGGCCATATCCTTCTTGCACTCCTCGATGTAGCGCTTGGAGATGGTGTCGGCATCCACGCCTTCCTCGATGGCCTTTTTGATAATCTTATCATCCACATCCGTAAAGTTGGATACGAAATTCACATCATAGCCCTTGTACTCAAAGTAACGGCGCACGGTATCAAATACAATCATCGGGCGGGCATTTCCGATGTGAATAAAGTTGTAAACCGTCGGGCCGCACACATACATCTTCACCTTTCCAGGCTCTAACGGCACAAATTCTTCTTTTCGTCTGCTTAACGTATTAAAAATTTTCATGATAATCTTTCCTCCAGTCTGCCTATGCGCTCTGACGCCGCGGCAGCTTTCTTCTCATTTCCCTATGCTTCTCCTTATGCTTCCTTCCCGTTCCCGCAGCAGCCCGGACAGGCTTCGCAGCCTCCCATACCTGCTCCGGCCGGAATCTCGGAATCCTCCGGACCGGCGAAAATGCGTTCCTCTCCGCCTTCCACATCATAATAGCAGTAATTTGCCACCTCTGTCAATAATACGATGGCCTGAGAAGAAATTCCTTCTCCGGACCCGGTAAATCCAAGCCCCTCCTCGGTGGTGGCCTTCACGCTGACCTGATTTGCCCGCAGTCCCAGAGCCGCCGCTATATTCTCCGCCATCTGAGGCCGGTACGCCGCCAGCTTGGGCCGCTGGGCGATGATCGTGGCGTCAATATTCTCAATCACATAATGGTGTTCATCCAGAAGCTTTCCCACATGCTTTAAAAGCTGGATACTGGAAATCCCCTTGTAAGCCGGGTCCGTATCTGGAAAATGCTGCCCGATGTCGCCAAGAGCCGCCGCTCCTAACAGCGCATCCATCACTGCATGCACCAGCACATCCGCATCCGAATGTCCCAGAAGCCCTTTCTCATAAGGAATCTCCACACCGCCTAAAATGAGTTTTCTATCCTCAACCAATCGGTGTACATCATAGCCTTGTCCGATTCTCATAATTTTTCTTTCTCCTTCTATCTTTAACAATTCTTTCTCTTCTTTATTACCGGTTCCGGCAGTTCCTTTTCCGCCCGCATCACACAATCATCCGAATCTTCCTCTCGATGCATTCTGCCTGTATATCCGTCCAGGTTCCGCAGATTTCCCCATCCGCATGAACCGGCATCGGATTCTCCACATGGAAGGAAGCCTCCCGGCAGTCATAGATGCGGACCCCTTTCTTCCTCTTTTTCTCCTTCAGCAGAGCAGAAAGAAGAATCGGTATCAGCTTAAGCTTATTCTTCTGGCTGACTACGCAGACAGACAGCATCCCGTCCTTATAATCCGCCTTCGGAGCAAACAGGAAACCGCCTCCCTCGAAGGGATGAATATGCACCGATATAAAACAAATATGATTAAACTCAACCTTCTTCACGCCGTCCAGAATCAGGCAGCCCTTCGACGGCCTGGCCAGAATCAGCTGCTTGATTCCGATTACAATATAGCTTAGCTTACCCAGATGGACACGATTCAAACGCTTTCTGGTTGGAGACTCTAAAAGATTGCTGCAGACTGCCGCATCCATCCCGATTCCGCTGCTGACCGCGAATCTCCGGTGCTCCGCTTCCTTTCCAAAGGTAATCACTCCGTAATCCAGAAGCTGATGATGCTTCGGTGACAGAATCCGCTTCAGCCCCTTGACCGGATTGGACGGAAGCTTCAGACTCCTGGCCAAATCATTCCCGGAGCCGGCCGGAATATAGCCCAGGGTAATCATACCGCCAAATGCCAGACCGTCCAGGACTTCATTAAAGGTTCCATCGCCGCCTACCACTACGATGACCCTCGGCTCCCGGACGCCTTCCGTCAGTGACCGGGCCAGCATGCTGGCATCGCCGGCCTTCTCCGTCAGGTAGCACTCGTACTCCACCGCCTTCTGCTCCAACAGCTTTTTCAGTTTTTTCCATACCTTTTCGCCCCATCCGCACCGGGAATTGGGGTTCACGATAAAAAAGTACATGAACGGCCTCCTAAGTAGTAAATCCTAAAGTTAAGTATACCATATTTATATAGAAAAGTGACAGTAAACTTTTTATAAACCGTCTGAACATGTAAAAAAACGTAAAAAAATGTGTAAAAATATTTCTTTAAAAGTTTTCAAAAAAGTGTTGACAATTAAAACAATATAAGCTATACTGATGAAGCAGTCGCGGTAAGCGATGCATATTATGGGGTCTTAGCTCAGCTGGGAGAGCATCTGCCTTACAAGCAGAGGGTCATAGGTTCGAGCCCTATAGGCCCCATATATCTGGCGGAATAGCTCAGCTGGCTAGAGCACGCGGTTCATACCCGCGGTGTCGTTGGTTCAAGTCCAATTTCCGCTACTGGAAAGAGAAATCAATCTGATTTCTCTTTTTTTGTATTCCGAAAAACAAAAAGATTCCGTCTCTGACAAAAATCCGACTCCGACAAAATGCCAGGACAAAATTTTCGATTTCCAGCAAAAATCAGTTGACAAGCCCGGCAAGATACGCTATAATTGTGAAGCAGTCGCGGTAAGCGATACGCATTATGGGGTCTTAGCTCAGCTGGGAGAGCATCTGCCTTACAAGCAGAGGGTCATAGGTTCGAGCCCTATAGGCCCCATATATCTGGCGGAATAGCTCAGCTGGCTAGAGCACGCGGTTCATACCCGCGGTGTCGTTGGTTCAAGTCCAATTTCCGCTATGAAAAAGAGAAACCATTTCGGTTTCTCTTTTTTTCTGCCTACTCTTCTTTTTTTTCATTCTCTTCCTGATAAAGCTTCATGCGGCACTCTTTTCCCCAGAATGCAATCCCATATGCCGTCACCTGCCGGTATCCCCGCTCTACGCTTTGTTTGTACTTTTTTTCACGAATCTGTTCCAGCGCCTCTATACAATCCGCATCCATCCGTTTTTCCGAATCCGAATGCTTCGCCTCTATCAAAATAGCCCTCCGGTTTTTCCGGTCTGTGATCACCACATCGGAACGTCCCAGCCCATCTTCATAATTCGATTTCACCATATATCCGGCTCCCGAAAAAATCCCGGCTATAAATGCATGATAATAGCTTTCCTTATAATCGTGGAAACTAATGGTATCGAATAAAATATCAGAAATCAGATTCATTGCCGTTTCTGCATCGCCGCTCCACAATGCATCGAAAAGTGGTTTTCGGTCTCTCAACTGTATGGAATCGTGAAACCAGTCCACAATCGCCGTTTTAAATATGGATTTTACCTCCTCATTTGGAATTCGGAGGACCGCACGATTCCCATCATAGCCTCCGCCCTCCGCTAATGTCAGATAGCCGGTCAGATACAAAAGGCTCCATAAATTTTTTTCAGAGGAATTTAAGGTATCATAGGTTAATTCATCGGTAATTTCTTCCGTAATTGTCCCCCCGCTTAACAGCGTTTCAAACTTTTGATTCACATCCAGCTCTTCCCGGCTGATAAACCGGTAAATCGCGCCATTATGGCTTGTGGAACCCCAATAGTTCTTCGGCTGCCGTCTGGGGTCTTCCTGAAGAGCCGACACATGATTCAAGACGTCCCACGGGCAGTAGACATTCACATCACCAAACCGGTATCCATCATACCAGCTTCGCATCTCCTCCATGTGCCCGGAAAATCCGGTGTCTTCCAGAATTCTCTTCACCTCTTCATCGGTAAACCCAATACATTCATTGAACCGGTCCCCTGTGATGGAATCCGTCACGAAATTATTAATTCCGGTAAACAGGCTTTCCTTTGCAATTCTCAGACATCCCGTCACAACAGAAAATTTGAGATACTCATTTGTCTTTAATGCTTTTCCCAGCAGTCCGCGAAGCAGCTCCAGCATCTCCTTATAATAACCATTTTCACTTGCATTCGCCAATGGGACATCATATTCATCAATCAAAAGAATCGTCTGCTTCCCGTAATGCGCATTCAGCATCCTTGTAAGCGCATACAGGCTGTCCTTTACATTCGCCATACTGCTTGTCTGTGATTTCAGTTCCCGGAAAAGGACCTTATCATCCTCATCTACCCGTTCGCTGGTTTCCAGAAACGTATATTTTTTGCAAAGCCCGGACAGCAGCACCTTAAGCATCCCATATGCATTTTCAAAGGAACTGCCCTCCACGCTCTTTAAAGTCAGAAAAATAACCGGCCACTGATTCATCCACTGCTTCTTCAGCGCCTCATCCTCCGAGATTTTTAAACCGGCAAAATGTGACGTACTTTCCCGGCTGATATCAAAATAATCCTCCAGCATGCTCATCGTCAGAGTTTTTCCAAACCGCCGCGGCCTCGTGATTAAATTTGCTTTAAATTGTCTGCCCAAAAGGTCCTTTAAAAATTCCGTCTTATCTACATAATAATACTTTCCGTCACGCACTTCCGGAAAACTTTCAATGCCAAGCGGAAACATAATCGACATGTGCCGCACCCCCTTACCATCAATTTCTCTATTCACCTTATACTTATATTATCATAAGAAACGGGGGAAGACAACAAATCCATGCGTCTTCCCCCGCTCATTCCTACCCCAGCGCCTTCTGCGAAGCCTTCTTCTCCGCCAGGGACTCGCTGGTACCATAAATTACAAAATACAAAGCATACGCCATAATCGCAGAACCCACACCATCAATCACGGAATGCTGCTTTAAGAATACCGTTGCCAGGCAGATGGACACCGCCAGCACGAAGGAGCCAATCTGCAGCCATCTGTACTTCTTCAGCCGTTCACTTCTCGCAATCGCCACATGCGTACAGATGGAATTATACACATGGATGCTTGGAAATACATTCGTGCAGGTATCCGTCTGATACAGCGCCGCAACCATGCGGGTAAACAGATTCTTCTCCGGGTCCACCACCGGGCGGAACGCCGTGCCATTATGGAAGAACGTACAGATAATCAGGCTGATGGTCATGCCCGTAAACAGGTAGACGCAGAGCTGATAGTACTCTTCCTTGCTGGTAAAGAAAAAGTATCCCACCGCCACAGCCACATAGGCAAACCAGAGCAGATAGGGAACGATAAAATACTCATTAAATGGAATATAATCATCTAACGTCACATGCATGATATGATAGTTGGTTCTTACCTTCTGCTCCAGATAGAAAAACCAGGACAGATAAACCAGCCCATACGATAAAATCCATATATGACCATATTTTTGAAGAAATTTCTTCATGGAAACCACCTTACCTTCTAAAAACCGGAAAATCCGGTTCAGCCAGAGAATACGCAATCATATTTCAAGGAGCGATTATAGCACAATCGGAAACCTTCTACAAGGGTGTTAATAATTTGTTAAGAAACATTTATATGTATTTTATGTAAAACATTTCTTTTTTATTCCCTGCAGCCTGCTCCAAACGTTAAAATACCTATAGAAAAAAAAACCGCTTCATGTTATGATAGGGCTAATACATACTGAAAGAAGGGGGATTAATTTTGTGAAACTGCTATCTGTAGCCATTCCCTGCTACAATTCCGAAAGCTATATGAGACACTGCATTGAAACTCTGCTCACCGGCGGTGAGGATGTGGAAATCCTGATTGTGGACGACGGCTCCACCAAAGACCGGACCGCAGAGATTGCTGATGAATACGAAACCCGGTATCCTTCTATCTGTAAGGCCATCCATCAGGAAAACGGCGGCCACGGAGAAGCGGTCAATGCCGGACTCCGGAACGCGTCCGGAACCTTTTTTAAAGTGGTAGACAGCGATGACTGGGTAAATGAGGAGGCCTTCCAGGAGATTCTTAAGGTGCTCCGCCAGTATGAGACCTCCGAATCCGAGGAAGATACCCTGGATATGCTGGTCAGCAACTTCGTCTACGAAAAGCAGGGGGCAAAGCGGAAAAAGGTGATGAACTACCGCACCGCCTTCCCGAAAAACGAGCTGTTCGGCTGGGAGGATGTCCGCTTCTTCATGAAGGGCCAGTACATCCTGATGCATTCCGTTATCTACCGCACCAGCATGCTCCGTGCCTGCGGCTTAGAGCTGCCAAAGCATACCTTTTATGTGGATAATATCTTCGTCTACCAGCCGCTTCCTCATGTACGGAAGATGTACTACCTGGATGTAAATTTCTACCGCTATTTTATCGGCCGCGATGACCAGTCCGTGAATGAAAAGGTGATGATCGGCCGCATCGACCAGCAGCTTCGGGTAAACAAGCTGATGATCGGCTACTACGATGTGACGAAAATCCAGCCCCGGAAGCTGCGCCATTACATGACCCAGTATCTGGAAATTATGATGACCGTCTCCTCCATGCTGGCCATCCAGTCCAATGACCCGGTGAATTTCGCCAAGAAAAAGGAGCTGTGGCAGTACCTCCGCAAGGAGAACTTCCCGCTCTTCCTCCGCCTCCGCTGGGGCTTCCTAGGCCAGGGCGTAAACCTGCCGGGAAAGGGCGGCCGGAAGATATTCAGCGTCTGCTATAAGATTACGCAGAAGTTTTATGGATTTAACTAACTTTTTCCAGTCAGATTCCAAACCTCTGCTCCAAAGGAGATACCGGAAAACAGGTCCTGCCTTCCGGCATCTCTTTTTTATGCATCCATTTTCCCATACATCGCTTTCATGCATTCTCTTTCTTCATACGCTTCTCTCATTTCCAATACATGATTTCACCTTTTCTGATTATATTATAGTAATTGCCCCAACAGGAGAATTTTATGTATCCTTTCTTTCACGCACAGGAAATGCCGCCTCAAGGTTCCCGTCTCACTGCCAGAGACCAGGGACTTCTTCAGGTTCATGTGGTGTCCATTCAAAACAATTTTCCCATTCAAAACGCAGTGGTCAGCATCTCCCAGCCGTCAAACGGCGGCCGTATCCTGGAACAGCTCCGGACCAACAGTTCCGGACAGACGGAGGAAATCTCCCTTCCGGCCCCACCGGAGGACTTAAGCCTGGACCCGGCGGCCGCCACCGAAACCCGGCCTTATGCGGAATATGACCTGCAGATTGAAGCGCCCGGCTTCCAGCCCCTTTCCATCTCCGGCACGGAAATCCTTTCCGGCGCCACCGCCCTCCAGCCGGCTGTCCTGACGCCCCTGGACCAGGGAGCTCCGCCGGAGGCCAGTGTGGTCATCCCCGACCATACGCTCTATGGCATTTTCCCTCCGAAAATCCCGGAGCCGGAAATCCAGCCGGTAAGCGAAAGCGGTGAAATCGTCCTCAGCCGGGTGGTGGTGCCGGAAACGGTGGTGGTCCATGACGGCGTACCGTCGGACCGCTCCGCCCCAAACTACTACGTCCCCTACCGGGATTATATTAAAAATGTCGCCTGCAGCGAAATCTACTCCACCTGGCCGGAATCCGCCATCGTAGCCAATGTACTGGCCATCCTGTCCTTCACCATGAACCGGGTCTACACGGAATTCTACCGGAACCAGGGCTACGATTTCACCATCACCTCCTCCACCGCCTACGACCACAAATGGATTTACGGGCGCAATCTGTTCCAGAGCATCAGCCTGGTGGTGGATGAGATATTCGACAACTATTTATCCCGGCCGGAGGTGCGCCAGCCCATCCTGACCCAGTACTGCGACGGGAAACGGGTGCAGTGTAAAGGCTGGATGACCTTATTGTAAGAGCGTATAAAGTTTTTCTCTTCCTATTTTAATAATCT
>JAUNPZ010000073.1 GCA_030536455.1 Lachnospiraceae bacterium
ATATCATATTTGATTTTCCCGAAAATAGCAACCATTTTTTTGATATATTTCTGGTAATTATCACCTATTTTTTTATGAAAGAATACCACATGCCGCTGTTCGTTTCATCATAGGTGTCCAGATAAAGGGTTCCGGACAATCCGGCCAGCTCCGGAAGCATATCATGGAGCTCTGAGATTTTTCCGTTCATGTCCTTATTGCTTCCAAGATATACGTCCACCTCTCCCATGACCAGCGTTGCATTCCCGTGTTTGTCATAGCGGATCTGGTCCGCCTGAATCTCATAGACGGAAAGCACCTGGGTCAGATTCATAATCTGCTCGAAAATCTGCTGATTCGCCACCGGAAGGGGCTGGTTCAGCACGATCTGGCCGAACTGCAGCCCCGTAATCCACGGAATCCCTTCCAGACGGCTGCTGGCGCTTTCCACGATGATGCCGTCCTTGTCAAAATACATATAGCTGCTCATGTACGACACATATCCGACCACGCTTTTTTCGTATACGATCACCTCCACCCTGGAAGGCCCCTGGAATACGATTTTATAATCCTCCACAAACGGAATCTGCTTATGAGGCCGGAACCGGTTCTCGTAGTAGCAGTACAGGCTGTTCCGGTCAAGCCGGCTGTCAAACAGCAGATTCTCAATCTGCTCCGCCGTATACTTCCGGTTCCCGGTCACGGTCACGGTGGTCACCCGCATCGAAACCACTGCCAGAATCACTGCAAGAAATGCAGCCAGGCCAATCCACAGTCCGATGTGGCTTTTTCTCTCTGTTTCTTCTCTGTTAAACATAATCACTCCTGATGGATATTAATTTCGAATGTCCCCTCCCAGGCCCCGTATATCACGGCAGATATCCTCATAGCCCCGCTCGATGTGGATGCAGTCGGAAATCCGGGTTTCCCCCTCCGCCGCCAGGGCCGCTGCCACCAGGGCCGCTCCGCCCCGCAGGTCCCACGCCTTCACACCGGCTCCGGAAAGCCCCGGCCTTCCGCAGATTACCGCTTCCCTTCCGGATACCTGAATCTGTGCTCCCATCCGGCAAAGCTCCCCGGCAGTCCGGAATCTTCCCTCAAATACGTTCTCCTTCAGACGGCTTTCACCGTCCGCCAGGGAAAGCACCGCCAGCATCGGGGACTGCAGATCCGTAGGAAAGCCCGGATACGGCCCGGTGGACAGCATCAGCGGATGTGGTCTTGTCTCCATCCGCATCTCGATTCCGCCAAATGGCTCCGACTCGGAAGCAAACGGTTCCACCGCTCCGCCGCAGGCCCGGAAGGCCCGGATTACCGCCTCCATGGACTCCCATGGAGCGCCCCAGAGCCTGGCGCGCCCTCCGGCCGCCGCGATGGCTGCCAGATAGGTCCCGGCCGCAATCCGGTCCCCCGGAACCCTAAATTCGGTCCCATGCAGACATTTTACGCCTTCCACACAGATTCTGGAGCTTCCTCCTCCCGTAATCCGGCCGCCCATCTGATTCAGCAGCCGGCACAGGCTCTCAATCTCCGGCTCCCTGGCCGCTCCCTCGATTACGGTCCTTCCCTCCGCCAGCACCGCCGCCAGCAGCGCATTCTCCGTCGCTCCCACACTGGAAAATGGGAAATGGATGCGGCCGCCGGTCAGGCGGGTACAGAAGGCTTCCAGCCTTCCCTCTTCCTCCTTCACCTCTGCCCCAAGGCAGGAGAAGGCCTTCAGATGGAGTTCCACCGGACGGCTTCCGATGGAGCAGCCCCCCGGATACCAGGTGACGGCCTCTCCCAGCCGTCCAAGAAGCGCACCCATCACCAGGATGGAGGAGCGCATCTTTCCCACATATTCTCTGGGGATTACTGAGGAGCAGACTCCGGAGGCGTCTACGGTCAGGCTGTCTCCCTGCCGTCTGCACACACAGCCTGCAGACTCTAAAATTCCCACCATACAGCTCACATCCTGTATGGTGGGGACATTCGTAAATCGGATGGTTCCCTTTTGAAGGATGGAGGCCGCCAGCATGGGCAGCGCTCCGTTTTTCGAACCCTGAATTTTTATCTCGCCCGATAAAGGCCGGCAGCCGTTCACTCGTATCTCCGACAAGTAAGCTCCCCTCCCAAAATCAATCCCATTCTAGGATAGTATATGTAGGAAAGCCGGGAAAAGAAAGTTGTCCGCAGCCCTATGCCGCTCCGGCACTGCCGTCTGCCGCCTACTTCTGCAGGCGGATTTGATTGGACACGCTCAGCACCATCCCCATCTCCATCATCAGGAACACCACCGAGGTGCCTCCGTAGCTGATAAAGGGGAGGGTGATTCCCGTGTTCGGAATGGTGTTGGTCACTACGGCGATATTTAATATCACCTGAATCGCGATATGTCCCATCACGCCGACCACCAGCATGGCTCCGAACAGGTCCGGCGCATTGCTTGCAATCAGCATGAAGCGGTAAATCATAAACATAAAAATAAGAATCACGGAAACCGCGCCAAAGATGCCCAGCTCCTCGCAGATAATGGAAAATACCATATCATTCTGCGCCTCCGGCACAAAGCCCAGCTTCTGGATGCTCTCGCCCAGCCCCTTTCCAAACAGGCCGCCGGAGCCGATCGCATACAGACCCTGAAGCACCTGATAGCCGCCGTCCTGAGGATACGCCTCCGGCTCCAGCCAGACGTAGATACGGCTGAGCTGATAGCTGTGCATAATGCCCATCTTCTCCAGAAAGGTGGCAATCGGGCCGGCAAACGCCACCACCAGGCCGGCCCCGGCTCCGCAGAGCAGGAAGGGCCACTTCAGCTGGCTTGCCACAAAGGACATCACGAAGGCGATTCCCAGGATGATGATGCCGGAGCTTAAGTTATTCGCCGCAACCATGCCCGCGATGGGCACGGTAAGGCCCACGATCAGGAACAGGGACTTTAGCTGGTTCATCTTGCTTCCAAGCTGGGTGATCACCACTGCAAGCAGAACAATCAGCGCAATCTTTACCAGCTCGGTGGGCTGGAACTGAAGAGGTCCTACTCCCAGCCAGCGCTTCTTTCCATTTGCCTCGATGCCAAGAGGTGTAAACATGACCAGAAACATCATCACATAGGAAACGATATAGGCCAGCGCCGCAAACTTCGCAAAGAAATGGTAATTCATCTTGGAAATCACCAGCATCACGAAGAAGCCTCCCAGAGCGATGAAGCCCTGCCGCTTCATAAAATGAGCCGCATCATTGAATTTCAGCTGCGCGGAATAGGAGCTTGAACTGTAGATCATCACCAGACCGAACACGGTCAGGAAAATGATGGTGAACAGAAGACTGTAATCGTAAAACCTTCTGGTCTTTCCTCCTTTATGGCCGCCGGAGGGCGGACGCTCCTGTACCCTGGGGCCTCTTTGAAGCTGCGGGTTCGGCCTGGCTCCATTCCGCTCCGCCGGCCCGGCTCCGCTTTTTTGCACCGGCGGCCGTATCCCGCTTTTCTGTCCCGGACGGCCTCCGTGTCGCTGGTCCGGGCGGCGGCCGCTTTTCTGCCCCGGACGGCTCCCTTTTGGCTGCCCCGGATGTACCCCGTTTCTCTGTCCCGGACGGCCTCCTCCTGGCTGCCCTGACCGCGTCCCAGGCTGCTGTCCCGGCCGTCCTCCTGACTGCCGCTCCGGGTATCCTCCCGGCCTCTGCTGTCCTGCCATACGGTCTCCTCCTGTCAAAGACTAAGCACGCATTCCTTAAAGATACGTCCTCGTTCCTCATAATTTTTAAACATTCCCCAGCTTGCACACGCCGGGCTTAATAATACATTCTCTCCCCGGTTGGCATAAGAAGCGCACACCCGGACTGCCTCCTGCATATCCTCCGCATACATAATCTCGTGGAAGCCATGCTCTCTGGCGCACTGGGCAATCTTATCTCTGGTCTGCCCGATCAGCACCATGTATTTTACTTTTCCGTCAAAGGATTCGATCCATTCGTCATACTCATTCTGCTTGTCGTAGCCGCCGGCAATCAGAAGCGTAGGCCCCGGCATCGCCCGGACCGCCTGAATCGCTGCATCCGGATTGGTTCCCTTGGAATCATTGTAATACTTCACGCCGTAGCGCTCCGCCACAAACTCAATCCGGTGCTCCACCGCCTGAAATGCCACGATGGTCTTCCGGATGGACTCCAGCGGAACTCCCATCGTCAGACCGATTGCCACCGCCGCCATCACATTCTCGTAATTGTGGCGTCCCAGAAGCTTAAGGTCATGGACATTCACCACCACCTGCTGCCTGCCGTTCTGTCTCCAGATGATTTCATCACCGTCCAGATAAAGTCCTTCCTCCAGATGGTTCCGGCTGCTGAAGAAGATGACCTTCGCCTTCAGCTCGATCTCCAGGCATCCATTATCCGGCTGCTCCTTCTTTTCTGCCGCCTGGTTTTCCGCAGAAGCCTCTGCCGTCCCGGTGTTCTCCGCCTCTGCGGCAGACGCACCGTCCTTTCCGGTTATCTCTGCCGCTGCGGTCATTTCTGCCGTGCCGGACACGGCCTCTGTCTTACTGGCAATCTCCGCTTCTGCCGTCCCGGACACAGCCTCTGCCTTACCGGCATTTTCCGCCTCTGCCTTACCGGCTGCTGCCTTTTCTGCCTCGTCCTCCCCTTCCTTTTCCTTCAGACCAAAGCTTCGGAGCACCGGGTCATCGTAATTTAATACGATGGTGTCCTCCTCCGTCTGATTCAGGGCCACACTCTTCTTCATCTCGATATACCGCTCCATGGTCCCATGGCGGTTTAAATGGTCCGGCGTGATATTTAAGATGGCGCTGACCTGTGGATGGAAATCCATAATCGTCTCTAACTGGAAGCTGGAAACCTCCGCCACCGTAACCGAATCCTCCTGGGTATCCAGCGCAATCTGGGTATAGGGGATTCCGATGTTCCCCACCACGAACACGCTGTCAAAATAATCCTTCATAATCTGGCCCGTCAGCGCCGTGGTGGTGGTCTTCCCGTTGGTTCCGGTGATGGCCGCCAGCCGTCCCTTCGCGCAGTGGTATGCAAGCTGGATTTCTCCCCAGATCGGAATCTTCGCCTCGTCAATCACTGCCACAAAAGGCGCCTCCAGCGGGATTCCCGGACTGATGATGCAAAGCTCCACCCCAAGAAGGTCGGTGCGCTTTAACTCGCCCAGGACCACGCTTACATTCTGACTGTCCTCGAATTTTGCCTTCAATGCTTCCTCATCAAGCTTTTCATTCCCGTCATAGAGCACCACCTCGCCCCCCATGGCTAATAAAAGCTTTGCCGCCGCGATACCGCTTATGCCGGTACCGGCCACTAACACCTTCTGACTGCTCAAATCTGCACCCTCCTATAATCCTAAGTATGCCACCAGGCAGAGAATCGCCGTGATGATGGCAAAAACTGCGACAACCCTGGTCTCCGACCATCCGCACAGCTCAAAATGATGGTGGATGGGAGCCATCTTAAAGATTCGTTTTCCGCCGGTTTTCTTAAAATAAGTCACCTGAATGATTACCGACAGCACCTCTGCCAGATAGATAAACCCAATCAGTACGATAAACAGCGGGAGCTGCATCATAAACGCGCTGGATGCCACGAATCCGCCTAATGCCAGGGAGCCGGTATCGCCCATGAAGACCTTGGCCGGATACACATTAAACAGCAGAAAGCCCAGAAGACTTCCCACCACGGCTCCGGTGATGGGGCTGATTCCGCTGTCCTCTCCCAGAGAAACGATGGTCAGAAAGGTTGCCACCAGTATGGTCACGCTGGTGCAGAGTCCGTCCAGTCCATCGGTAAAATTCACGCCGTTGTCCGTGCCAAGCACGATAAAAAATACTGCCGGTACAAACAGGATGCCCAGATTCCAGAAAAATCCGTCGTCAAAGCCGCCGGTAAACGGAACCAGCATCCCGGTTCCCACCTCCTGGCTGTTCACCAGATACCAGGCGAAAATGCCGGTAATCACAATCTGTCCCAGGAGCTTCTGCTTCGGGTTCAGACCCTCGGAGCGCTTCATCACAATCTTGATGTAATCATCCAGAAAACCGATGATGCCAAAGCCCACCGTCACAAAGAGCACCGGGATGATCTTCGGATACCGGGTAATATAAAACAGGGATGTGATGATAATGCTGGTCAGGATGATCAGGCCGCCCATGGTCGGCGTTCCCTGCTTCTTTAAATGCGCCTGGGGACCGTCCTCCCGGACCTGCTGGCCAAACTTCAGTTTATGGAGAAATGGAATCACCACCGGGCACAATACCGCGCTGATGGCAAATGCAATAATAATGGCTAAAATCGTTTCATTAATCATAGGACACCTCAATTTCTTATGTATAGTTGCAGGAATGATAACCGTTCAGCGCCCTCGCAGGCACGAAGAGTTATTATGTAGTATACGTCTTTTTTCCGTAATAATCAACTGCTATCTCAGTTTGCGCGCCTATCTCTCAGATTCCCAGATAAGGCAGAATATTCCGGAATAAATCTGCAATCACCGGAGCCGCGATGGTTCCGCCGTAGTAGATTCCTTCCGGTTCATCAATGGTGATCAGGGCAATCACCTGGGGATTCTCCGCCGGAGCAAAGCCGATAAAGGAGGAAATGTATTTTTTTAAGCTTCTGGGAAGCTTTTCCGAGGTGGCAGTCTTTCCGCCAATCCGGTATCCCTCGATGGCCGCCTTCTTTCCACTTCCCTCCGCCACCACCTGCTCCAGCACATACCGCATGGTGCTGCTGGTTTCCTCCGAAAGGATCCGCTTTCCCTGGGGATAGGAGAAGGCCTTTCTCCAGCTTCCGTCTGCCGCCTCCGCCGCCACCCCGAAATGTGGCGTCACCCGCCTTCCTCCGTTGATGATTGAAGAAACCGTGGCCGCAAGCTGCACCGGCGTAATCTGGAAGGACTGGCCGAAGGAAACGGTAGCCAGCTCCACCAGCCCCATCTTCTCCTTCCGGTGCATGATGGTGGACGCCTCCCCCGGCACATCGATTCCCGTCTTTCCCTTTAAGCCGAACTGCTCAAAATACCGGTAATACTGGTCGATTCCCAGTCTCTGCCCCACATCGATCAGCACCGGATTGCAGGAGTTCATCATCCCCTGCAGGAAGGTCTCTCCCCCATGTCCGCCCACCTTATGGCAGCGGATCTTCCGGTCCTCCACGATGCGGAAGCCCGGACAGGAGAACCGGTCCTCCAGCGTGACCGCGCCGGATTCCAGCCCGGCAGCCGCCGTGATAATCTTGAAGGTGGAGCCCGGCTCGTAGGTGTCGCTGACACAGAAATTGCGCCACATCCGGTTCCGCCTCTCCTGTCTGCTCAAGGTTTCCGCCTCCGCCTGTGCCTTCGCCCTGGCCGCCTCGCTGATCAGGTTCTGGTCCAGGGTAAACGGGTCATTCAAGTTAAATTCCGGCGCATTTACCAGCGCCAGAATCTCCCCGTTCTGCGGATTCATCACCAGAATCGAGACTCCCTTCGCGTTCTTCTGCTCCATGGTCTCATAGGCGAGCTGCTGGGCGTACTGCTGGACATTCCAATCCAGGCTGGTAATCAAATCGCTGCCCGCCACTGCCTCCAGGCGCTCCTCCTTTCCATTCTTTAACTCAATCCCCGCCGCATCGGCCAGGGTCAGAATGGTTCCGCTGCTCCCTTTTAAGGTGGATTCATATTTCACCTCCAACCCGATGATGCCCTGGTTGTCACCCCCGGTGAAGCCCAGCACCTTGGAGGCCAGACTGTCATACGGATAATACCGCTTGTAATCCTCATCCACCTTCACGCCGGGAAGAGAAAAGCTTCTCACCTTATCGCCAAGTTCCTTTTCCACATTGGCCGCGATCACCTCTCTGGAGCTTCTCTTCTCCACCTTTTTCCGGACCAGCTCCTCCTCCAGGCCCAGCTCCCGGCATAAAACCGTGATGGTCTCCTCCGGCTCCGTCACCTGATTGTGAATCACGGAGATGGTGCATACCGTCCGGTTATCCGCCAGAACCACTCCGTTCCGGTCCAGGATCCGTCCTCTGGCTGCTTTTATGGTCCGCTCCCTCTGGTGCAGGTCCTCTGCCCTGGCCGTATAGTACTGGGAACGGAATATCATCAGATAAAAAAGCCGTCCTGCTAATCCAATCATCATAAGCGATAACAGGAAATAGAGAACGGCTGTTTTTCCCCGGTGACAGGTCTGATTTTCATTCATGCCCGACTCCTGTCTTTCCTCGGTTCAGTATATGATTCTGCCGGGCGTTTATATGCCTTTCGGTACCTTTGCGCGTCACACTCTCTCTTTCTCTTTGCGCGTCACTCTCTGGCCGGAACCGTCACGTCCGCCCCGGAAGGCGCCGGAGACTGTGGTCCCTCTCCCGGCGAGCCGGTTCCCTCCGGGCTGGCCGGTCTGCGGATGCCGGGTCCCGCCTCCTGGGTTCCGGTGGTCTCCGCCGCATGCCCGGTGGTCTCCGCCTGTCTTGTCTCGGCCGGCTTGGTCCCGGCGTTCTGCGTCTCGGCCGGTCTGGTTTCAGCCGGCTGCGTCTTGGCCGGCTTTCCGGTATCGGAAGATGCTTCCGCTGCCTGGGAAGAAGGGCTGTTCCTGCCGTCCTCTATGGTCGGCGCAGCCGCGCCGGAGCCGGACTCCCACTCCATGTTATCCGGGTCTGCTTCCCCTTCCTCCACGCCCGGCACAAGGTCCGGAATGCCGGAATCCTGTCCGTCCGGCTCCACATATTCGTCGGTCTCGTAGACCTTGGTCTCCGCCTCGGTCTCCGTCCCGCCCGGCACCAGCTCGCCGCCGGAAGAGATTCCCTCTTCCTCCGGAAGCTGTCCTTCCAGCTCTTCCGAAACCTCCGGAAGCTCCGTATCCGGGAACACATTCATATAAGGCAGGGCATCCGTCAGGATCTGCTGCACGATGTTAGAAGCAAAGGTACTGTGGGGCTGCTCGCTGGACGGCAGATGCGGGGTGTCAATCACCACATACACGAAAAGCTGCGGATCGTCCACCGGAGCAAATCCGGCAAAGGAAACCACATAATTCTTTGCAGAACGCGGCAGCTTCTCCGCCGTACCCGTCTTTCCGCCTACCTTGTAGCCAGCCACCTGGGCCGCCTTTCCGGTACCCTCTGCTACCGTGCGGAACAGAGCGTCCTTCAGATAATTGGCCGTGCTCTCCGAAACCGTCTCGCGGACCAGATTCGGCTCAATCTTCTTCACCACGGAGCCCTGCTCATTTAATATCTGCTTCACCACATGAGGCTCATAGTAGGAGCCGCCGTTAATCACGGAACAGTAGGCCGCCGCCATCTGAATCATGGTACAGTTGTAGTTCTGTCCAAAGGAGTTGGTGGCAAGGTCCGCCGCCCCCATATCGTCTACATCATAAATCAAGGTGCTGGTATCCGCCTCTCCCGGAAGGTCCACCCCGGTCTTGGAGCCGAAGCCGAACAGCTTCTGGTACTTCATAAAGCGCTCCTTCCCGTACATGGCCACCATCTGCATCATGGCGTCGTTACAGGAATTCATCAGGGTTTCCGGTATGGTCTGCATACCATGTCCGGTACGCTTCACGCATCGGATGGGCCACTTTCCCACCTGCTGATAGCCGTCGCAGAAGAAGGTTTCATTTCCCGTCAGGATTCCCTCCTCCAGACCGGCCGCAATGGTAAATATCTTCTGGGTAGAGCCCGGCTCATAGGTGTCGCTGACGCCGAAGTTTCTCCAGATTTTGTTCCAGGCCACCTGGGTGCCTAAGGACACCACATCCTCGTCGCTGTAATGCTGGGAAACCTGGTCCTCCGTAAGCTTCGGCTGGTCCGGATTCTTCCGGTGGTAATCATCCATGGCCTCCTGCACGCCGAATTGGCGGATTTCCTCATCAGTAAACCGTCCGCCTAAATCCCGTGGATTGTTCAGGTCAAACCGGTTCTTGTTGGCCATGGCCAGAATCTCCCCGTTATTGGGGTTCATCACAATCGCCGCGCTCATATTGCTGCCCGTGGTGTTCTCCCACTGGTCAATGTATTTTTCCACAATCTTCTGCACATTCAGATCAATGGTGGATACGATGGTATTACCATTGGAAGCCGGCTTGATCACACGCTCCAGGTTGGTTTCCTCATTCAGATAGCCGTATTCCCGGCCATTGACTCCGATCAGTTTATCATTATAATACTGCTCGATGCCGCCGCTGCCTCTGGAGCTGTCGCTCTGGGAAAAGCCAATCACATGACAGGCCAGGCTGGAATAAGGATATACGCGTCGGTACTCATCCTCGAACCAGATACCCTTCACCCGTTCCTTGGAATCCTCCTCGCTGTACGCTTCATTCATCTGGGTTTTCAGCTCCTCAAACTCCAGCTTCTTGTCGTTGCTCAGCCGGCGGTCGTACCGGATATAGGCCGTATCTCCATTCCTCTGAATCAGGTCCCGGATTTCCCCGGCATCATAGCCGAATACCTGATTCAGCGCCTGGACCGTAGGCTCCAGATACCGCTCCGGCGCAGACATAATCTGCTTCGGATCCAGGATGATGTTGTAAACCTTCTCGCTGGTGGCTAAGAAGGTTCCGTTCCGGTCCACGATATCCCCTCTCCGGTAGGGAATCGGCCGGCTGTTATAATCCTGCTGGGACAATACAATCTGATTGTAGTCTCCCTGCTTTGTCTTTACAATGTTATAAA
Source organism: Lachnospiraceae bacterium (assembly GCA_030536455.1). Classification (GTDB taxonomy): domain Bacteria; phylum Bacillota; class Clostridia; order Lachnospirales; family Lachnospiraceae; genus Caccovicinus. Next base: position 10,633 of record JAUNPZ010000073.1, read on the forward strand.
GCACCATGACTAAGGAAAATAAAGCCAGCGTAATTACCAGAACGGTAACCGCCAGCTTCTCCTGCATGTAAGTCACAAATAACCTGGGGCCTTTTTTCTTCCCCGGCTGCTTAGTGTTTTGGGATGTCCTCATATTGTCTTACATACTCACTTTCTGTTTTGTTATACAAGATGACCTGGTCTTTATTCGCATAAACCATACCCAGCTCCTGGGTCGCCACATCGTACACATAATCCAGATCCACGTAAGTATTGATACTGGTCTCCAGCGCGTCATTCTCTGACTTTAAGATTTCCAGCTCCTTCTCATACTTCTCAATGTTGTGAATTCTGGATGTAATCGAAGACTGTACATGCAGATAATTCACACACAGGTATAACGTACAGATTGCTGCAATTGTAAGCATCACAACAAAAGGCAGATCCATCTGAAGAGCCTTTTCCTGATTGCGCCGCACGGTATAATCAACTGTCCTGCGGGACTCCCGGCGTCTGACTTCGCCCGGAATCTGCTCTGGCCGTAGTTTTCGAACGGTGTTCCCATGAATATATTCTCCTGTCTGGTATGAACCCCTTTTCTCAGCCATCCTGCTCTTCCTCCTTACCTTTTCTAAGCAGCCCCACGCTGCTTTTTTTTGTATTCATAACTGTTCAGTACCTTCACAGTCACGAGCAAAAATCCATGAAAATCGACTTCGTCGATGGGATTTTTGCCTGCGATTCCACGTTTTCTTACGGTCAGCGCAGCAAGTGCGCAGACCTGCTGAACAGTTACTTGTATTCCAAACGCTCGGCCCGTCTCCGGCCGGACGCCCTTTTCCATACTCTGCTTCGAAGCGTTACCTCCGCTCAAAAACCCGCAGCTTGGAGCTTTTGGAACGCTTGTTTTCCTCTTCCTCCATCTCCGTGGGAAGAATCGGCTTTCTGGTGATCACCCGGCCCCTGCTCTTTCGTCCGCAGACGCACACCGGAAAGTCCGGCGGGCAGATACACGGGTTTTCATTCTCCCGGAACTTGTTCTTCACAATCCGGTCCTCCAGGGAATGAAAGGTGATAATTGAAAGCCTTCCCCCCGGATTTAAAAGCTCAATCATCCGGTCAATGGAATTTGTCAGTACATCCAGCTCTCCGTTTAATTCAATCCGGATTGCCTGAAAGGTCTGCTTGGCCGGATGTCCTCCGGTGGCCCGGACCTTCGCCGGAATCGCCGCCTTGATTGCCTCAATCAGCTCTCCCGTGGTTTCTATGGGTTTCTCCTGCCGCATTCTCACGATATGCTTGGCAATGTTTTTTGCAAATTTATCTTCCCCGTAATCGCGGATGATCCGGAACAGGTCCATCTCGCTGTAGGTATTCACGATATCCGCAGCCGTCATGGCCTTTCTCTGGTCCATCCTCATATCTAAGGGTGCATCCTCCCGGTAGGTAAAGCCTCGCTCCGGGGTATCCAGCTGGTAGGAAGAAACTCCCAAATCCAGGTAGATTCCATCCACTTTTTCGATTCCCAGGTCCTTAAGCACCTGCGGCGTCTCTACATAATTGCTTCTGACGATGGTTACCCGGTCTCCGAATCCCTTCAGCCGCTCCGATGCGGCCGCGATGGCATCTGCATCCTGGTCAATTCCAATCAGCCGTCCGTTCTCTCCCAGCCGCCTGCACAGCTCGTATGCATGGCCGCCTCCGCCTAAGGTACCGTCCACATAAATGCCGTCTGGTTTCACATTCAGGCTGTCTATGGTCTCGTGAAGCAGAACCGATTTATGTCCAAATTCCATCTATATTCCCAGTCCTTCCATATTCTCTGCTATTTCTTCCATATCATCATAGGAGTTGGTTTCCAGCCACTTCTCTCTGGACCAGATTTCAATCCGGCTGCCCACGCCCACCAGCACGGCATCCTTCCCGATTCCCGCAAATTCCCGAAGGACTGCCGGAAGAAGGATTCTTCCCTGCTTGTCTACCTCGCAGACAGTAGCGCCTGCCAGGAAAAAACGAGAAAACTTTCTGGCGTTGGCATTGGTTAAGGGCAGTGCATGGAGCTTCTCTTCCAGGGCTTTCCACTCGGAATTTTCATACACAAACAAGCAGCCGTCTAATCCCTTCGTAACAACGAATTCATCCCCTAGCTGCTCTCTGAATCTGGAAGGCACGATTAACCGCCCCTTCGCATCGACTGTATGATTGTACTCACCCATGAACATATGAATCACCTGGACCTATTCCATACAACCAATCCACTTGGCTACCCTTTTGTACCACTTTCTACCACTTTCCACCACTCGTACTTCCATTCTATTACATCCGTAAAGAAATTTCAAGAAATTTTTCACTAAAATCGTAAAAAAAGCCGGAGAGGCAGCTCCTTCCGGATGATATCCCCATCCTGAAAGAAACAGCCTCTCCGGCGCTTCCTTTATAAATGTTGTGCTCGTCTGCGTGATCTGTACTCAAATGTCCTAAAAACCTGCCGCAATATACTGTGCAATCCACTGGTCCAATTCTACACTGTTCTGGTAAATCTGTTCGTAATCCCGTCCCTCGTCAATGCTGGCATTTAACACGATTCTTGCCGATTCAATCTTTTCTACCAACTCGTTTCTTGAAAGGTTCATCTTAAGCTCTCCTTTTCCTTCTTTCCCAACTGTTTGTGCTTCCAAATGAGGACGCAGGCTGCTCCTGCTGCAAGGACAAAGGACAGGCACTGGGAAACCGCAAGCCCGGTTCCCGGAATCAGAAGCTGGTCGGTCCGAAGCCCCTCAATCCAGCATCTTCCTATTCCATATCCAAGCAGATAAATCGTAAGCATCTCACCGTCAAACTTCTTCCGCTTCCGGTACCACAGCATGAACGTCAAAAGCCCCAGATTCCAGAGCGATTCATAAAGAAAGGTCGGATGCACCTGAATGTACTCCACCCCCTGCTCGATAATCCGGTTGTCCAGAAGCTCCTGGGATATCATCGATGGATTCACGATGGACATCTTAATCCGCATGGCCAGAAGGCTGTCCGTGTAGCCGCCAAAGGCTTCGCAGTTAAAGAAGTTCCCCCACCGGCCGATAATCTGACCCAGCACCAGTCCCAGTACGCCGCTGTCCGCCATGGAAAAAAATGACTGTTTTCTCACTCTTGTAAAAACCACCAGCGTCAGGACCGCGCCGATAATGCCCCCATATATGGCCAGTCCCCCTGCCCGCAGGTTAAAGATCTGAAGCAGATTTTCCTTGTACGCATCCCACTCAAAAAACACATAATACGCCCTCGCCCCGATGATTGCGAAGATAATCGCATACAGCGCGAAATCCAGGTACATCTCCGGATTCTGTCCCCTTCTTTTCGCGTCCGACTGGGCCAGCCAGATTCCGGCCAGCATCCCGCAGCCGATGATGATTCCGTAAAAGGCAATGCGGAAGCCGAAAACCGTAATGCTGTTTCTCAGGTGCTCTATGGTAATTCCCAGATGAACAAAGCTTAAATCCGCTCCACTTGTTGTCATATGTATAAATCTCCTCTCTCTGCTTCTAAGCTTCTTACATTTTACTCTGGATTCCCTGAAAAAGCAACGTATTTCGATTGACAGGATATCTGGCGATTCGACAGCGCGCCGGCAAAAATCCAGGTACCTCCATTCCCTCTGATGCCGTGTTCGTTCTTTTGCTTATTTTCCGGCAATCCCAAAAACTCAAAAACATACGGATCTTTTATCATATCCCCAGGCTGCGCCATTTCAATTCCCTTTTCTGCAAGGGCAAGTACCTTTTCTTTATTGGCTTTTCCATCGGACAGCAGCAGGCGCTCATAAAGAGAGGCTGCAATCTGACGTTTCATTTCCCGTATCGACCACCCGGAGTTAATCGCTTCTTTTTCGTAAAAACGGCGTTTATCATCATCTGAAATTGTCAAAAGTTCGCAATAATGCGACCATGACAATTTAACAGACACCGTCTGTTGAATTTGATAGGTCTGATAAAAGCGGCGCATAAACTGGATATTGGAAACAGAAAATCTAAATTTCTCGGATAATTTTCTGATTTTCATTTATAGATTGACATCCTAAAGAAGTATTTTCTTCTAAATAACTATTTCCCCATTTACACATTTCATCAAGAATCGGAACAATTGTTTTCCCAAAGTCCGTCAATGAATATTCTGTCTTAGGAGGAACAACCGGGTAAACAGTTCTGTTTATCAATCCATCTCGCTCTAATTCCCGCAGCTGCTGCGTTAACATTTTATCGGTTGCTCTTGGGACGCGTTTATGTAATTCATTGTACCTTAATGTATCATTCATTAAATGCCATAAAATGACTGCTTTATATTTCCCACCTATAAGCTGTATCGTTGCTTCCACGGGACAAGTAAATGTGCTTTTGCATATTTTCTGCATCTCTAACTCCTTGCTTACTTTTTGGGAAGTATATACCTAAAAAGTACATTCTTGTGTTTTTATCGGTT
>JAUNPZ010000074.1:0-10683 GCA_030536455.1 Lachnospiraceae bacterium
GCAGCGGATATTCAAAGAAAGGCGGAAAATAGATATGAATGAAGAATATTACCAGATGTATTTAGATGAATTAAAGGAGATAAAGCCCTGCAGCGACCAGGAGCGGGAATCATTGCTTGCAAAGACAGCCGATGGAGCTGCAGGGGCGGCAGCCGCGCGGGAGCGGCTGATTGAGGGCCATCTGATTTTTGCCCTGGCGGTGGCCAAGGATTACCGGGATAAGGGGCTTCCCATGAGCGATCTGGTGCAGGAGGCGAACCTGGCTCTGACCATGGCAGTTTCCGAGTACCGGGAGGGGGATTTCCTGGCAGAGGCGAAGGCGAAGATTGTAAGCGCCCTGGAGGATGCCCTGGAGGAGCAGAGAAACGAGGACAAGGTGGAGGAAACCATGCTGGCCAGAGTGAACGTGCTGCAGGAGGTTTCCAGGAAGCTGGCCGAGGAGCTGGGAAGAGAAGCGAATGTGGAGGAGCTGGCTGAGCGGATGCGTATGACCTCCGAGGAGATCAAGGATATCATGAAGCTGGCGGTGGACGCTCTGAGCGTAACCGGCGAGTACGCCCAGAGTCCGGCTGAGAGCCTGGACGGAGCCGACGCAGGACTCTGGGACGGGGAAGAATAGAGAAACATGAACGAACGGAATCAGCATTGCAAGATTTATCTCATCCGCCATGGGCAGACCGACTGGAATCTGGCTAAGCGGATTCAGGGCAGTCAGGATATCCCGTTAAATGAAACCGGGAAAAGGCAGGCCGCCCTTTTGGCAGAGGGGATGAGAACCAGGCCGGTGGCACGGTTTTTTTCCAGTCCCATGAAGCGGGCCAGGGAGACGGCCCGGGCAGTGGCGGACAGCCAGAATGTGCCGCTTTATCTGGTGGATGGACTGGAGGAGATTCATTACGGAGAATGGGAAGGGATGACCATGGAGGAAATCCGGACCCGGTTTCCGGAGGAATACACAGCCTGGTGGAAGGACCCGGTGAATGGGGCGCCTCCGGGCGGGGAAAGCCAGATGGAGGTGCTGCTCCGGTCTGCCCGCGCGATGGAGGCCATCAAGGCGGATGCGGCGAAGGACCGGGCCGGGGCGGTGGCGGTGGTTTCCCATGGCGCGGCTATCTGCTGTATCCTTCCGTGGCTTCTGAAGGAGCAGGCTTTGAAGGAGGATGGATATTCCATCATCAACGCGGCAGTTACCACCATTGACTATAATATGGAAACGGGAATCTGTGTGCTGGAGTCCTTAAATGATGCCCGCCATCTGGAGCATTTTGAGGAAAAGGAGCGGCCTGGCGGGACCGATGTGAATTGACAGAAATTGTATGCAATTAACCGGAAAAGTAAAAATTCGGCGATTATTGACAAAAAACATGTAAGAGCTTTCAAAAGATGATGGAAAATGTAGAAGACTTAGTTAAAAAAATAACGTTAAATAAAAAATAATTAGTAAAATTGCCATTTTCTGCTTGCATAATGGAGTAGGACGTAGTATAGTTAAGAAAAAAGAAAAGTTGTATACACTTTCGGGACGTTGTATACAACGGGAAAATGGAGGTATTTTATTATGACAGCAGTTACAGGCAATGTAATCGTAGGACAGTCCGGCGGACCTACCGCTGTGATTAATTCCAGTCTGGTTGGCGTGTTTAAGACCGCGAAGGACCGGGGTGCCAGAAAGGTATACGGCATGGTGCATGGCATCCAGGGTCTTCTGGAAGGCCGCTATGTGGACCTGGAAAAGCACATCAAGAACGATCTGGACATCGAGCTTTTAAAGAGAACCCCATCTGCTTACTTAGGCTCCTGCCGCTACAAGCTGCCGGACATCAGCCAGGACAGAGCGGTTTACGACAAGATTTTTGAGATTCTGGAAAAGCTGGAAATCGAATATTTCTTCTACATCGGCGGAAATGATTCCATGGATACCATCAAGAAGCTTTCCGATTATGCCCTGTTAAATGGAAGCAAGATTCGTTTCATGGGTGTTCCGAAGACCATTGATAATGACCTGGCTGTGACCGACCATACTCCGGGCTACGGCAGTGCGGCCAAGTACATCGGCGCGATTACCAAGGAAGTAATCCGCGACGGTCTGGTATATGACCAGCAGAACGTCACCATCCTGGAAATCATGGGAAGAAATGCAGGCTGGCTGACCGGCGCGGCTGCTCTGGCCAAGTGCGAGGACTGCCCAGGACCGGATATGATCTTCCTTCCGGAGATTCCATTTGATGTGGATGACTTTATGAAGAAGGTTGCTGCCCTGCACGAGAAGCAGAAATCCGTAGTCGTAGCAGTTTCCGAGGGTGTGAAGACGGCGGACGGCAAGTATGTCTGTGAACTGACGGACGGCATTGATTTTGTGGATGCCTTCGGCCACAAGCAGCTGACCGGTACAGCCAGATACTTAGCGGAGAAGATCAACCGTGAGGTAGGCTGCAAGACCCGTGCCATCGAGTTTAACTCCCTGCAGAGATGTGCTTCCCATATCGTATCCCGTGTGGATATCACCGAGGCCTTCCAGGTTGGCGGCGCAGCCGTAAAGGCCGCTCATGAGGGCGAGACCGGCAAGATGATTATCTTAAAGAGAGTTTCCGACGATCCATACATCTGCGTAACCGATATTTATGATGTACATAAGATTGCCAATGTGGAGAAGAAGGTTCCATTTGAGTGGATTAACGAGAGCGGCGATTATGTAACCGAGGATTTTGTGAACTATATCAAGCCTTTGATTCAGGCAGAGCTGACTCCGATTATGACCGATGGACTTCCAAGACATCTGTATTACACCGATGTAGAGGGAGAAGAGACCATCTAATGGCATTTATTAGGTAAGATTATAAAAAATATAAATGCTATTAATTTTACTAATTTATCTGGATTGTGTTATGATAAGGGCAGGTGAGGAATTTTCACCTGCCCGTTTTTTATGCTTCCATTCGAATCCGGAAGCGCAGAGGACAGGCAGTCAACCATATACCATTCCATTCAATTTTACAGGAGGATGAGGCAAATGAGCGTAAAGCGGATTTTTGTAGAAAAGAAACCGGATTTTGCAGTTAAGGCAAATGAGCTTCGGGAAGAAATCGAGAGCTATCTGGGCATCAGCACAGTCACCAATGTGCGTGTCCTGATTCGTTATGATATTGAGAACCTGTCGGAGGAGACCTATCGCCAGGCTCTCGTTACCATTTTTTCCGAGCCGCCGGTGGACGACATTTATGAGGAGGAATTCCCGACTGCAGAAGGCGAACGGGTATTCTCCGTGGAGTACCTGCCGGGTCAGTTTGACCAGAGAGCCGACTCTGCCGAGCAGTGCGTGAAGCTGTTAAAGGAAGATGAGGAGCCGGTCATCAAGTCGGCAACCACTTATGTGATCTCCGGTTCCCTTTCGGATGAGGAGATTGCAGCCGTGAAGGCATTCTGCATCAACCCGGTGGATTCCAGAGAGGCCGATGCAAAGAAGCCGGAAACCCTGGTAACTGAGTTTGAGACTCCGGCAGATGTGGCCATCTTTGACGGCTTCTGTGAGATGGAGGAGGACGCCTTAAATGAGCTGTACGCCTCCTTAAATCTGGCGATGACCTTTAAGGATTTTAAGCATATCCAGAATTACTTTAAGGGCGAGGAGCATCGTGACCCGTCCGTAACCGAGATTCGGGTTCTGGATACCTACTGGTCTGACCACTGCCGTCATACCACCTTCTCCACCGAGCTTAAGAACATCACCTTCACCGAGGGCGAGTACCGGAAGCCAATCGAGGATACCTTTAAGAAGTATCTGGCGGACCGTGCGGAGATTTACAAGGACCGCAAGGATAAATTTGTCTGCCTGATGGATATGGCGCTGATGGGCGCAAAGAAGCTGCGCGCAGAGGGTAAGCTGGAGGATCTGGAGGTTTCCGATGAAATCAATGCCTGCTCCATCGTGGTTCCGGTAACCATCGACGGCGTGACCGAGGAGTGGCTGATTAACTTTAAGAATGAGACGCACAACCATCCTACCGAGATTGAGCCGTTCGGCGGCGCGGCTACCTGTCTGGGCGGCGCCATCCGTGACCCGCTTTCCGGACGTACCTATGTTTATCAGGCAATGCGTGTAACCGGCGCGGCCGACCCGACCCGCCCGTTAAATGAAACCTTGAACGGCAAGCTTCCGCAGAGAAAGATTGTAACCGGCGCAGCCCATGGTTACAGCTCCTACGGCAACCAGATCGGTCTGGCAACCGGTTTTGTAAAAGAGATTTATCATCCGGGCTATGCAGCCAAGAGAATGGAGATCGGCGCGGTTATGGGCGCTGCTCCAAGAAAAGACGTAATCCGTGAGACCTCCGATCCAGGCGATATCATCATCCTGCTTGGCGGACGCACCGGCCGTGACGGCATCGGCGGCGCTACCGGCTCCTCCAAGGTTCACACCGAGGCTTCCATCGAGGTCTGCGGCGCTGAGGTTCAGAAGGGTAATGCGCCGACCGAGAGAAAGATTCAGAGAATGTTCCGCCGTCCTGAGGTTTCCCGTCTGATCAAGAAATGCAATGACTTCGGCGCAGGCGGCGTATCCGTAGCCATCGGCGAGCTGGCAGACGGTCTGCAGGTTGATTTAGACAAGGTTCCGAAGAAGTATGCCGGTCTGGACGGCACCGAGATTGCCATTTCCGAGTCTCAGGAGCGTATGGCAGTTGTGGTAGACCCGAAGGATGTGGAGCAGTTTTTAGCTTATGCGGCTGAGGAGAACCTGGAGGCCATCACGGTAGCGGAAGTAACCGAAAGCCCTCGTCTGGTCCTGAACTGGAGAGGCAAGACGATCGTTGACTTAAGCCGGGCTTTCCTGGATACCAACGGCGCCCATCAGGAGGCGGATGTTACCTTAACCGTTCCTTCCAAGGAAGGCAATGTATTCGAAAGAAAAGAAATTGATGATGTAAAGAAGACCTGGATGAATCTTCTTGCGTCCTTAAATGTATGCTCCCAGAAGGGCCTGGTGGAGATGTTTGACGGCTCCATCGGCGCAGGCAGCGTCTTTATGCCTTACGGCGGAAAGTATCAGCTTACCGAGACCCAGTCCATGGTTGCCAAGCTTCCGGTATTAAAGGGCAAAACCGACACCGTTACCATGATGAGCTACGGCTTTGATCCGTATCTGTCAAGCTGGAGCCCATACCACGGCGCAATTTATGCGGTCATCTCTTCCGTAGCAAAGATTGTGGCAGCAGGCGGTGATTTCTCCAAGATCCGCTTTACCTTCCAGGAGTATTTCCAGAGAATGACCTCCGACCCGACCCGCTGGGGCCAGCCGTTCTCCGCACTGCTTGGTGCGTATGACGCGCAGATTGGCTTCGGCCTGCCGTCCATCGGCGGCAAGGACTCCATGTCCGGAACCTTTGATGACGCGGCTCACGGCGAGATTAACGTACCTCCGACTCTGGTTTCCTTTGCGGTGGATGTGGCAAGCGACAAGACCATCATCACACCTGAGTTCAAGAAGGCAGGCAGCAAGCTGGTGGTATTCCGTGTACAGAGAGATTCCTATGATTTACCGGATTACAAGCAGATTATGGACGGCTATTCCAAGCTCCATGAGGATATCAAGGCAGGAAAGATTATTTCCGCATATGCAGTAGAAGGCCACGGCCTGGCAGAAGCAGTCAGCAAGATGGCATTCGGCAATAAGATGGGCGTGAAGATTGAGCACAATGTAGACCCAAGAGATTTCTTTGCACCAGATTGGGGCTCCATCCTTTGTGAGGTTCCGGACGGCAAGGTAGGCGAGCTTTCCATCTCCTACACCGTAATCGGTGAAGTAACCGACCGGGGAGCATTCGAGTACGGACCGGTTACCATCACCATGGACGAGGCATTAAACGCATGGACGGCTACGCTGGAGGATGTATTCCCGACGGAGTCCGGCGTTAAGCAGACGGAGGTGGTTCAGGACGTATACAACGCAGACCCGGAAAGCATTTATGTATGCAGCCACAAGATTGCGCAGCCGAACGTATTTATTCCGGTATTCCCAGGCACCAACTGCGAGTACGACAGCACCAGAGCCTTCGAGCGGGCCGGCGCAAAGGTGAGAACCAGAGTATTCAAGAACCTTTCCGCACAGGATATCCGGGATTCCGTGGAGGCGTACAAGGAAGAGATTGCAAAGGCACAGATTGTGATGTTCCCAGGCGGCTTCTCCGCCGGTGACGAGCCGGAGGGCTCCGCAAAGTTCTTTGCTACCGTATTCCGCAACCATGTGATCAAGGAAGAAATCGAGAAGCTGTTAAATGAGCGCGACGGTCTGATGCTTGGTATCTGCAACGGCTTCCAGGCGCTGATCAAGTTAGGACTGGTACCGGAAGGCGCCATCTGCGAGCAGAAGGCGGACTCTCCGACTCTGGCGATGAATACCATCGGACGCCATATCTCCAAGATGGTTTACACCAAGGTCGTAACCAACAAGTCCCCATGGCTGGCCGGCGCAGAGCTTGGCGGCGTATACTGCAACCCGGCTTCCCACGGCGAGGGCCGCTTCGTGGCAAATGACCAGTGGTTAAAGAAGCTGTTCGCTAACGGACAGGTTGCCACCCAGTATGTCAATGACAAGGGCGAAGCGACCATGGATGAGTTCTGGAATCCAAACGGCTCCTATATGGCCATCGAAGGCATCACCAGCCCGGACGGACGTATCCTGGGCAAGATGGCTCACTCGGAGAGACGGGGAGATTCTGTGGCAGTGAATATCTACGGCGAGCAGGATCTGAAGATTTTCGAGTCTGGTGTGAAGTATTTTAAGTAAGCTGTATGCATGCCGCCGGTCGGGCGGCGGACGTTAAGGTTTATAAAAAGGCCCCCGGAGAGCAGGAAATGCTCGACGAGGGCCTTTCTGCATACCTCCGGAGCAGTATGTTTTTTGCGTGTGTCCGGAGCAGCATGCCTTTGTGTGCGCCAGGCGGGCGCAGATCGGAAGGGCAGCAGAGCGGAAGGAACCGAGGAAATTTTTGAGAAAGGTGCAGGGACAGGATGAATCAGGAGAAGAAAAAACCGAATGTATTACTTATTATGACGGATGAGATGCGCGGGGACTGCCTGGGGATAGCCGGGCACCCGGATGTGAAGACACCGTATCTGGACACGCTGGCGGCGAAGGGGATTTATTTTCCCAATGCATACTCGGCCTGCCCAAGCTGCGTTCCGGCGCGGGCGTCCTTGTTTACCGGCCTGTCGCAGCGCCATACGGGACGGGTGGGATATGAGGACGGAGTGGAGTGGAATTACGGGACCACGCTGGCCGGTGAACTGTCAAAGGGCGGATACTATACCCAGTGCGTGGGAAAGATGCATGTGCATCCGCTGAGAAATTATATGGGATTTCACAACGTAATCCTTCACGATGGCTGCCTTCAGGCCTATCGGAATGCAGAAGGCCCATACCATGAAAACCAGCAGAATGCGGATGATTATTTCTATTGGCTGAAAAATGAGAAGGGGATTTCGGCGGACGTAATCGACACCGGGCTGCAGTGCAACAGCTGGGTGGCCAGGCCGTGGATTTATGAGGAAATGTCCCATCCCACCAACTGGGCGGTGACCCAGAGCATTGATTTTCTCAGACGGAGAGACCGGAGAAAGCCATTTTTCCTGATGACCAGCTTTGTACGCCCTCATGCGCCCTATGATGCGCCGGAAGCGTATTTTTCCCTGTATCAGAGGATGAATGACCGGAGAGGGCTGCGGGCTCCGGCCAGGGGAGACTGGGATGACCGGGCATATCTGAAAGAAAACGGGCGCATCTTTGATTCCCACAGCGGCCCGGAGGATGAGACGATGATAGCGGAACAGCAGATTGGCTATTATGCCTGCATCACTCATATCGACCATCAGATCGGCCGCCTGCTCCAGACGCTGGAATTTGACGGTGTCCTGGAGGATACGGTGATCCTCTTTACCTCCGACCACGGCGAGATGCTTTCCGACCACTGCCTGAACCGGAAAAATGTGCCCTACCAGGGAAGCATCCGGATTCCGATGCTGGTTTACGGGCCGGAAAAATGGATTGGAAAAGGCGGACGGCGGTGTGATGAGGTGGTGGAGCTTCGGGATGTGATGCCTACCATCCTGGGACTGGCCGGATTATCCTGCGACGGCCTGGACGGAAGGGATATGCTGGAGAGGAAGGGGCGGGAGTACCTTCACGGGGAGCATCTGTCAGATTATGCAGGACACTCCAACCAGTTTATCGTGACGAAGACGGATAAATACATCTGGTTTCCAAAGACCGGAAGAGAACAGTATTTTCATCTGGCATCCGACCCGGAGGAGACCACCGACCGAATCGGAGCTCCGGAATGTGCAGAACGAATCCGGTATCTGAGAGGCTGCCTGATAAAAGAGCTGGCCGGCTGCCCGGAGGGGTATTCCGACGGCGAAAGACTTATGGTAAGTCAGGAAGGCGTGCCGTCGCTGCCGCATGCACGGGAGGCGTGCAGCCGTTGATGGCTTCGGCAGGTTGACGAAAATGAACTTTGATACTTGACAGTCCTGCGAAAAAGGAGTATCATTTTCGCTAAACGCAGCAAATGTATGCCACGGACAAACAAAAGTCTGCTAAATGCGGACGAATTGGAAGGGGCATGAAAGAAAAACTGGTATGAGGAGAGAAGTTTGATGAAAAAGGTAGTAAAGTTTGGCGGCAGTTCATTAGCCAGTGCAAAGCAGTTTAAAAAAGTAGGGGATATCATCCGGTCGGACAAGGCTAGGAGATATGTGGTGCCTTCTGCGCCGGGAAAGCGCAATGACAAGGATGAGAAGGTGACCGACCTGTTATATCAGTGCTACGATGCGGCTTCCGAGGGAAGAAGCTACAAGAAGATTCTGGAAAAGATTAAGAACCGTTATGAAGAGATTATCGACGGCTTAGATGTAAACTTAAGTCTGGACCATGAATTCGCGACGATTGAGGAAAACTTTTTAAACAAGGCCGGAAGAGATTACGCAGCTTCCAGAGGCGAGTACTTAAACGGCATGGTGATGGCCGCTTACTTAGGATACGAATTCATCGATGCGGCAGAGGTGATTTTCTTTGACGAGGAGGGTAACTTTGAACCGGAAAGCACCAACAAGGAGCTTGGCGAGCGCCTGGAGCATATCGAGCGGGCGGTAATCCCCGGCTTCTACGGCTCCAAGCATGACGGCACCATCAAAACCTTTTCCAGAGGCGGCTCGGACGTAACCGGCTCCGTTGTGGCAAAAGCCATCCATGCGGATATGTATGAGAACTGGACCGATGTTTCCGGCTTCCTGGTAGCAGACCCGCGAATCATCAAGAATCCGGAGGTGATCGAGACCATTACCTACCGGGAACTGAGAGAACTTTCCTACATGGGCGCCAGCGTTCTCCACGAGGATGCCATCTTCCCGGTAAGAAAGGAAGGAATCCCGATTAACATCCGCAACACCAACCGCCCGGATGACAAGGGCACTCTGATTGTGGAAAGCACCTGCCGCAAGCCTCATTACACCATCACCGGTATTGCCGGAAAGAAGGGCTTCTGCTCCATCAACATTGAAAAAGCCATGATGAATGCAGAGGTCGGATTTGGGAGAAAGGTGCTGGAGGTCTTTGAAAAGTACGGCATCTCCTTCGAGCATATGCCATCCGGCATTGATACCATGACCATCCTGGTTCACCAGTCCGAATTCGAGGAGTACGAGCAGTCCGTAATCGCCGGTATCCACCGCGCCGTAGAACCGGATTTCGTGGAAATGGAAGCAGACCTGGCGCTGATTGCCGTCGTAGGAAGAGGCATGAAAGCATCCAGAGGAACCGCCGGCCGCATCTTCGCCGCTCTGGCCCATGCCCGCATCAACGTAAAGATGATTGACCAGGGCTCCAGTGAGTTAAACATCATCATCGGCGTGAAAAACTCCGACTTTGAAGCAGCAATAAAGGCGATTTATGACATCTTTGTGACGGCGGAAATATAAGATAGGTTAAGTTTTTCATAGTGGCATAAGTTACGCCAAAAAGAAACAGGGACTATCCTTCAGCGCGCTTTCGCTCCGGTTTCGGCGCAGCGGTACCGGAGGGTGTTTGAAAATTCATTCCAGCCATCTGCACGCCCCAGTTTGCGGTATATTTGATTCAAATTCAGTTGGCGTAGCCCACTACGCCGCCTTCATCTGAACCAAATCTCCCACAAACTGTGACGCACATCTGGCCGAAAGCAATTTTCAAACACCCTCCAATACGCGTGAAATACCGCGTCCAAGTACCGGCGGCGAAACAGGGCATTCAGGATAGTCCCTGTTTCTTTTTGGCTGTTTCCTGGATGCATTGAGGAATATAACTACAGTGCATGTGCATATAAGAAGCGAATGTTGCGCTAAGGAACAACCTGCACATGGAGGTGTCAAAGTATGTCATAGAACAATCTGTCCATAGTATGTCAATACACAGCCGCGAAGCAGGCTGGCAGGAGCAAGGAACGACATGTGAACGAATCGAGAAGCTGGTTTGCATTCAGGCGGGCGGAGAAGCTGCAAAAATTCCGTTTACCGAACGGAATTTTTAGCGGGCCTTTGTTCGAGGAAATGTACATCGGTACATTTCCGAGTTGCCCGCGGCAGTTTCGCAGGCCGAATGAACGCTTACCAGCTTCCGATGAGGGAACCGGAGTGACGGCTTCTGCCAGTCTGCTT
>JAUNPZ010000074.1:10783-15046 GCA_030536455.1 Lachnospiraceae bacterium
ACAGCAACGATTATTTATATTCTATTTTCTGGAATTTTGTGCTATGATAAAGGAAATTAAAGTTTTGGGGAAAACTGTTGTTAAGTGCGGAAATTCGGAAAGGAGAACGGGTATGCTGGAAAAAATTGATTTGTCGGTTACGGTGGAAAAGGAAGCTTACAGGGCGGCTATGGAGGAGATGGAGGCGAAGCTGGGGCTTTTGCAGCGGCAGTGCAAGGAGGCCGGGATTCCGGTGATTATCCTGTTTGAAGGGATGGGCGCGGCCGGAAAGGGAGTTCAGATTAACCGCCTGATCCAGGCGATGGACCCAAGAGGTTTTTCAGTATTTGCCAGCAACCGCCCTACAGAGGAGGAGCAGCTCCGGCCGTTTCTGTGGCGTTACTGGACGAAGACGCCGGCGAAGGGACGGACGGCAATTTTTGACCGGAGCTGGTATCGGAGCGTACAGGTGGACCGGTTTGACGGGCTGACGAAGGAGACGGAGCTGGAGAAGGCATTTCAGGATATCCTTTCCTTTGAAAAGCAGCTCATTGACGGCGGCACGGTGATTATCAAGCTGTTCCTGCATATCTCCAAGGAGGAGCAGAAGAAGCGGTTTAAGAAGCTTGCGGATTCCAAGGAGACGGCATGGCGGGTCAGCGATGCGGACTGGCACCGGAACAAGGAGTACAACGAATATCTGCGGATTAATGAGGAGATGCTGGAGCGGACGGACACGGAGAGCGCGCCGTGGACCATCATCGAGGCTACGGACAAGAATTACTGCGCCATGAAGATTATGTCCACCGTAACCAGCCGTCTGGAATATGAGCTGGAGCAGGCGAAGGCGGCGAAGGAAGCGAAAAAGAATGCGGCGCCCAGAACCGTTCCCACAGATAAGTATAAGAACGGCGTGCTGTCCGGCGTGGACCTGACCAAATCCATCAGCCCGAAGGATTACAAGAAGGAGCTGGACGAGCTGCAGAAGCGGCTGGAGATTCTCCACAGCGAGATTTACCGGCTGCGGATTCCGGTGGTGATCGGCTTTGAGGGCTGGGATGCAGGCGGAAAGGGCGGAGCCATCAAGCGTCTGACCAGCCATCTGGACCCAAGAGGCTATCAGGTGAATCCGACGGCTGCGCCGAATGATATCGAGAAGGTGCATCATTATCTGTGGCGTTTCTGGAACAACTGTCCGAAGGCCGGTCATGTGGCCATCTTTGACCGCACCTGGTACGGCCGCGTGATGGTGGAGCGGATTGAGGGCTTCTGTTCAGAGGCGGACTGGAAGCGGGCATACCAGGAGATTAATGAGATGGAGGCCCATATGGCAAATGCCGGAGCGGTGGTGCTGAAGTTCTGGCTCCATATCGATAAGGAGGAGCAGGAGCGCCGCTTTAAGGAGCGGATGGCAAACCCGGCCAAGCAGTGGAAGATTACCGATGAGGACTGGAGAAACCGGGAGAAGTGGGACCTTTACGAGGAAGCGGTGAATGAGATGCTGGTGCGTACCTCCACCACCTACGCGCCTTGGATTGTGGTAGAAGGAAATGACAAGCATTATGCCCGCGTTAAAGTGGTAAGAACGGTGGTAGAGGCGCTGGAGGCCAGGATTAAGGAAGTGAAGAAGGCGCAGAAGAAGGAAGAAAAGTAGAAAGAACAGAGACGGAAACATGAGCAGTGTAATTATAGTAGGAGGCGGCGCGGCCGGCATGATGGCCGCTGCCGCTGCCGGTTTATCGGGCCATCAGGCCGCCTTATATGAGAAGAATGAGAAGCTGGGAAAGAAGGTTTATATCACGGGAAAGGGCCGCTGCAATGTGACCAATGCCTGTGATATGGAAGGACTTTTCCAGGGGGTTGTGACCAACCGCAAGTTTTTATACAGCAGCTTTTATAATTTTACCAACCAGGATGTGATGGATTTTCTGGAGCGCCATGGATGTCCGTTAAAAATCGAGCGGGGCAGCCGGGTATTCCCGGTATCAGACAAATCCTCCGATGTCATCAGCGCGTTTGGCCGGGCGCTCCGGGAGCTTTCCGTGGACATTCATCTGAATGAGGAGGTGGAGGGTCTGGTGGTCCGTGACGGCCGCTGCGCCGGCATCCGGTTAAAGACCTTCCGCGGGACGAAGGAGGTTCTGGGCGACGCGGTGATTGTGACCACCGGCGGACTGTCCTATCCGTCCACCGGCTCTACGGGAGACGGCCACCGCTGGGCGAGGGAGGCGGGACTTGCCGTGACGGAGCTTTCCCCGGCCCTTGTGCCATTTACAATCAAAGAAGAGGATGCGAAGGCGCTGCAGGGGCTGTCCCTGAAGAATATCGAGGCCGCGGTCAGCAATGGAAAGAAGGAGCTGTACCGGGAATTCGGGGAGATGCTGTTCACTCATTTCGGAGTCAGCGGCCCGGTGATTCTCTCTGCCAGCAGCTTTGTGGCAAAGGAGCTGAAAAAGCATCCGCTGACGCTGACCGTCGATTTAAAGCCAGCATTGTCGTTTGAACAGTTAGATGACCGGATTTTGCGGGATTTTGAAGAAGGAAAAAATAAGCAGTTTAAGAATTCTCTTTCTCACCTGTTGCCAGCGAAGCTGATTCCTGTTATGATAGAACGAAGCGGAATCGACCCGGATAAGAAGGTGAATGAGATTACCAGGGAGGAGCGCCGTCACCTGGCGGAGCTTTTAAAGGGACTTGCCTTTACTGTGACCGGCCTGCGGGACTTTAAGGAGGCAATCATCACCCAGGGCGGGATTTCCGTAAAGGAGATAAATCCCTCCACCATGGAGTCGAAGAAGCTTCCGGGGCTGTTTTTTGCGGGAGAGGTGCTGGACCTGGATGCGGTGACCGGCGGCTACAATCTGCAGATTGCCTGGTCAACCGGGTGGACGGCCGGCTCATCGGTTCCGTGGGATTCCGAAATACCAAGTTGAAAGAGGATAACAAATATGCAGCATTTTAATATAGCAGTTGACGGTCCGGCCGGAGCCGGAAAAAGCACCATCGCAAAAGCCGTGGCGGAAAAGCTGGGCTTTATCTATGTGGACACCGGAGCCATGTACCGGGCTATGGCGCTTTATTTCCTGCGCTGCGGCATCGGACCGTCCGAGGAGGAACGCATTACGAAGGCCTGCGGGCAGGTGGACATCACCATCCGCTACGAGGACGGCTTACAGCAGGTAATCTTAAACGGAGAGAATGTCTCCGGACAGATTCGGACGGAAGAGGTTGGAAAGATGGCAAGCGCCACCTCCGTGTATCTTCCGGTGCGGGAGAAGCTGGTGGAGCTTCAGAAGGCGCTGGCAAAGACCGCCGATGTGATTATGGATGGAAGAGATATCGGAACCTGCGTCCTTCCGGATGCCCAGGCGAAGATTTACCTGACGGCCAGCGTGGCGGTCCGCGGAAAGCGCCGGTTTGATGAGCTGACGGCGAAGGGAGTGCCCTGCAGCCTGGAGGAGATTGAGGCGGATATCGAGAAGCGGGATTATCAGGATATGCACCGGGAGCATTCCCCGCTTAAGCAGGCGGAGGACGCGGTTTTACTGGATTCCTCTGATCTGAGCATCCAGCAGGTGATTGACCGGATTATCCGGATTGCCGTGGAGCATGGCCTTTCCGTCCGCGGAAATTAAAGGCATCTGCTTTGCAGAAAGAATATGGACAGGAGAGGTGACAGGATGGAAGTAATCGTTGCGAAAACCGCCGGGTTCTGCTTTGGGGTGGAACGTGCGGTGAACAAGGTTTACGAGCAGATAGAAAAGTCCGGGAAGGAAAAGCAGATTTACACCTACGGCCCTATTATCCACAATGAAGAGGTGGTCCGTGACCTGGAGGAAAAAGGAGTAAAGGTCATCGAGACGGAGGAGGAGTTAAAGGCTTTAAAGGACGGCGTGGTGGTCATCCGCTCCCATGGAGTGGGCCGCCGCATTTACCAGATCTTAGAGGATGCCGGAGTGGAAATCGTGGACGCTACCTGTCCCTTCGTGAAGAAAATCCACCGGATTGTGGATGAGGAGACAAAGAAGGGAAGTCAGGTTGTCATCGTCGGAAATGAGCATCATCCGGAGGTGGAAGGCATTAAAGGCTGGGGAGATGGGCATACTGTAGTTATCGAATCTGCCGAAGATGCAGAGCATTTCACCCCAAAACCTGGCAAAAAGACGGCTGTGGTGTCCCAAACGACATTTAATTACAATAAATTTAAAGATATAGTTGAAAAAATTTCAAAAAAGGGTTATGATATATTTGTTTTAAATACGATTTGCAATGCAACACAGGAAA
>JAUNPZ010000075.1 GCA_030536455.1 Lachnospiraceae bacterium
TTGTTTGAATGTGAGATACGGCGCCGAAGGGGCGCTGGTGCCGGGGCGCTGCCGGTGCAGCAGCCGATACTTTTATCATAACGGAAAATGTCGTTTTTTGGAAGAATAAATTTTAAAAATTTTCAAAAAAAATACAAGAAATTCAAAGAAAAAATGGTTCCAAAAAAGGAAAAAAGTTGATAAAATAGGTCTATAAGATTTTACGGGCAGGAACCGGATGAAAGGAAGAACGGAATATGTTTGCGATTGGAACGGCGGAAGAGGTAGTGTGCGGAACGAAGCTGAGAGTTCCGAAGGAGTATAATCTGAATAAGAAGAACCGGAAGATATACGGTCTCTGGGTGGGAAACCGGACATTGTATTTATCCGATGAGAAAGAGCCGCTGCAGGTAAGGGGCGGAAGGAACGGTATCTTTGATGTGAAGGTTCATCTGGAATCCACGATTGAGGTTCCCAGGGAGCTGGACGGAAAGAAAGCGGTGATAAACGGAAGAATATCCGCGATTAAGATTGAGTTCCAGTAAGGACGGAACCGGCGGAGCAAGGAAACCATGGGCGCTTTGGCGATAGGCATATCCCGGAAGCGGCCCATGGTTTTTATCTTGAATCGGATTCAAAATGCGGGCGTCATTCAGGAACAGGAAAGGAGAAGCAGATGCGTTTTTTTCATATTTCCGACCTTCATATCGGAAAACAGCTTTATTATTATTCTTTAAAAGAAAATCAGAGGGGAATCCTCCGGCAGATTGTGGAGCGGGTGAAGGAATACCGGCCGGACGGCATCCTGATTGCGGGAGATATTTTTGATAAATCGGTGCCTTCGGGGGAGGCCTACACCATATTTGACCAGTTTTTAAATGAACTGGCGGAAATAAGCCCTCAGATACCGGTGTTTGTGATTGCGGGAAACCATGACTCGGCGGAGCGGCTCCGGTATGCCAGCACATTTTTAGAAAAGCACCGGATTTATGTGTCCACCCTGCCTCCGGCTTCGGAGGAGGAGCGGCTGAAAAAAATCGTGCTGGAGGATGCATACGGGCCGGTAAATGTATATCTGCTTCCATTTACCAGGCCGGGACAGGTGCGGTGGCTGTTTGCGGAGGGGACGGCGGTAACCTATGATATGGCGGTGCAGGCGCTGATTGACCGGGAGGAGCTGGAGCTGTCGGAGCGGAATGTGCTGGTGTCCCATCAGTTCTATGTGTCCGGCATCCTGACACCGGATACCTGCGAGTCGGAGCAGGCTTATATCTCGGTGGGAGGCATCGACAGCGTGGATACCTCCAGGGTCAGCATGTTTGATTATGTGGCGCTGGGCCATCTTCACGGAGCCCAGTGGATTGGAAAGCCCTCCATCCGCTACTGCGGAACGCCGTTAAAATATTCGGTCAGCGAGGAGAAGCAGAAAAAATCCATTACCCTGGTGACGCTGGGAGAGAAGGGCAGCCCGGCGCAGACGGAGGAGATTTTTTTGGAGGCGGAGCAGGATGTACGGCGGGAACGGGGAACCCTGGAAGAGCTTGTGGAACGGGCGAAGGCGCAGGACGAAGGAAAACGAAGGGATTTCGTCAGCATTACGCTGACCGATGAGGCGGAGGTGTTTCAGCCCAGGGAACAATTGGAAGCCTATTATCCCTATATTCTGGAAATCCGGGTGGACAACAGCCGGACCAGAGCCAGGTTAAAGCTGGAGCAGTCGGAGACGGTGATGCCGGACCCGTTGACTGCATTTCAGAACTTTTATCAGGAGATGCAGGGAGTCTCCATGAACCAGGAGGAGCGGGAGATTATGCGGGAAGTGATTTTGAAGGCAAAGGAGGAGGAAGCTTGAAGCCAGTTTATTTGAAGATGTCTGCATTTGGTTCGTATGCGGGAGTGGAGACCATTGATTTTACCGGGATGGACCATGGCGTTTTCCTGATTACCGGGGATACCGGGGCCGGAAAAACCACGATTTTTGATGGAATCACCTTTGCCCTTTACGGGGAAACCAGCGGAGGAAAGCGGGACGGGGAGATGATGCGGAGCCAGTATGCGGCGGAGGATACCCGGACCTTTGTGGAATTCTGTTTTCTGTACCGGGGGGAGCGGTATACGGTCCTGCGTTATCCCAGACAGTCCCGTCTCAGCCGGAAGCGGAACAAAAACGGGGAGTATTCCATGGTGGAGGAGCTGCCGAAGGTGGAGCTGACCCTTCCGGACGGCCGCCTTTTTAATGGAAAGGCAAGGGAAACCAACCAGAAGATTGTGGAGATCCTGGGATTGGATGCGGGGCAGTTTACCCAGATTGCCATGATTGCCCAGGGGGAATTCTTAAGACTTCTGCTGGCGCCGTCAAAGGAGCGGAAGGAGATATTTGCCCGGATTTTCAATACCCGGATTTACGGGAGAATCGAGGAGATCTTAAAGCTTCGGACGAAGGAGATGTATCTTTCTCTGGAGGAGAATAAAAAATCACTGGTACGGGAGCTGGAGGATGTGAGGCTGATGCCGGAAAGCCGGTATCTGGAACGATGGGAGCTGGAGGGCCGCTTTGCGGAGCGCGGACAGGAGACGGTCCTGGAACTGCTGGAGGAGATTGTCCGGGAAACCAGGGAGCAGGAGCAGGCGCTGTCACGGAAGCTGGAGGAGAGCCGGAAGCAGCAGGAACGCCTGGGGCTTCTGCTCAGTCAGGCCGGAGAGCGGAACCAGCTGTTTTTTCAGCTTACGAAGGCGCTGGAGGAGCAGAAACGGCTGGAGGCAGAGGCGGAGGCCATGGAACAGCTCCGTCTGGAGCTGGAGCGGGCCGAACGGGCGCAGCGGGTAAAGCCGCTGGAGGAGGTTTACGGCCAGAAGAGCCGGGAGCTGGAGAAAAGCCGGCAGGAATCCCTGCGTCTGGAGGCCTGGCTGAAGGAGCATGCAGCGGAATTAACGGAAAAGAAGGAGAAAAAGGAAGCGGCCGAATCCGCTTCCGGTGCCGGAGTTCCCCAGCTGTTTGCCCGGATGGAGAAGGCGGAGGACTGCCAGAAGAGGCTTGAGGCGCTTGGGGAGAAGGAAAAGGCGCTGGAAGGACTTGACCGGGAGCGGAAACAGGCCGAAGTGCTGGAGACGCAGCTCCGGAGCCGGCTGGAGCAGGGGAAGAACCGGCTGGAACAGCTTGCCGGAAGGCTGGAATCGGCCAGAACGATGGCGGAGCAGCTTCCGTTTCTGGAGGGAGAGGTAAAGCATCTGCAGGAAAAGGAGCAGGCGCTTGGGAAACTTGGCTTTTCACTAAAAGAGCTGGATAAGCTGGAGGCGCAGAGGCAGGAGGCTGAAGCAGACTACGGCCGGCTCTGCGGGAAGGCAGAGGAGAGCGCGAAGGCGTATGAGGAAAGCAGCCGCCTGTTTATCGAGGGACAGGCCGGTATGCTGGCGGCTTCCCTGGAGGAAGGAAAGCCCTGCCCGGTGTGCGGCTCCGTCCACCATCCTTCCCCGGCCCATCTTTTTGTTCACTTCCCGGACCGGGAGAAGCTGGAGGCGGAGAAAGGGAAGATGCAGAAGGCGGAGGAGGAGCGGAAAGCCGGATATGAAAGCCTTCTGAAACGGATACAGAGCTGTGAGAGCCAGTGGGCGCTTGCCGTGCATGAGGGAAGGCGGCTTCTGGAAGATGACGGGAATGAGCCGGATGCGGGCGGCCGGGGACAGTGGACTCCGGAACGCTTAAAGAATGCCGGAAAGGAAGCCTGGACGGCCTGCCGCGCTTCTCTGGAAAAAATGGAGGAGGCCAGAAAGCAGGCGGCGGACGGAAGAAAGCGGTACCAGAAAGCCGCTCAGGAGAAGGAAGAACTGGATCAAGCCATAAAGAGCCTGGAGCAGGGTCTGGAGGAGCAGAGCCGGAGTCGTCAGGAGATGGAGCGGAGATGGACGGCGCAGCATTCCGAAATCCAGGTTCTCAAGGAAACGCTGCCCTATCCGGATCTGCAGACGGCCCGTCTGGAGTACCGGAAGGCGGAGCTGGAGAAAAGGCGGCTGGAGGAGGCTGCGGCTGCTGCGGCGGCCGGATATCAGAAGCTGGCCGGACAGATGCAGGAGAATCAGGGACGGCTGGCGGCCGGAAGACAGAGCCAGGAGCAGCTTGCGGCTGAGACCGAAAGGTGCCGTCTGTCCATGGAGCATGAACTGAAAAACCAGGGATTTTCCGGGGCAGAGGCCTGCCGTGAGGCTTACCGCACGGAGGCGGAATGTAAGGAGCGAAGGGATATCTGCCAGGCCTACCGGGAGTCCAGACTGAGAAATGAGGAGCAGGTAAAGCATTACCGGCAGCAGACCCAGGGGAAAGAGCCGATTCAGACGGAGGGCTATCAGCAGGAGCTTGATATCCGGCGGAAGGAGCAGCAGACGCTGGAGGAGGAAAGCCGTCAGATTTACGGCATCCGAACACGGAATGAGGAGCTGGCAGACCGCCTGCGCCGTCTGTGGGAGCAGAGAGAGGGGCTTCGCACCTCCTATGAAACCATGAAGCGGCTGGATGATACGGCCAACGGCAAGGTGAGCCAGAAGCACATGAATTTCCAGACCTACATCCAGCGCAGCTATTTTGCCATGATTCTGAAGGAGGCCAACAAGCGGCTGATCCAGATGTCCGGCGGCCAGTTTTTGCTGCAGTGCCGGGATGTGAAGGATCTGGGTTCCCAGGGCGAGGTGGGACTGGATTTGGATGTGTACAGTCTGGTCAATGACCGGAGCCGGGATGTAAAGACGCTGTCCGGCGGCGAGTCCTTTATCGCAGCGCTGGCCATGGCTCTGGGCATGGCGGATGTCATCCAGAACGCGGCGGGAAGCATCCGCATTGATACCATGTTCATCGACGAGGGCTTCGGCTCCCTGAGCGAGGAAACCAGGATGCAGGCCATCCGCATCTTAAATGAGCTGTCCGGCGGAACGCGCCTGGTAGGCATCATCTCCCATGTGACGGAGTTAAAGAACCAGATCGGGACAAAGCTGGTGGTGACGAAGGGAGAGCGGGGAAGCCGGGTGAAGTGGGAAATCGGCGGATGATATCGGTTTTTTACGCCTGAAATGCAGGAAAAGTCCATGTTATCTTCGTGTATTTTCTGTTATGGTAGATTCAGGGAAGCTGTGCCGTGACGGGAACGTGCGGAACCGCAGCAAAGAGAAAACATTGGCCGCAGGGCAGGAATGGCAGAATGGAGGAAACGATGGAGAACGTGCAGTTTGAGAAAATAAAATTAGAGGAAAAACGATGCGGGGAAGGGGGATTCGACGGGTTTCGCATCGATAGGAGGACGGCGATCGAAAGCGAGTTTACGGAAGAGGCGGTAAAGCGGGCGGAGGCCCGTTTTTACCGGGACCTGGAAATGACACTGGAAAACCCGCAGGAGAACGCCTCCTCTGTGATTCTGCTGAAAAAAAGTCCGATGGAGCCGGAGGCTTACCGCATTCACGCAGAGCCGGGAAGGCTTACGGTGGAGGCCGGGGAGGAGCTGGGGGCCGTGTATGCGCTCCTGTTTGTCAGCCGGCGCTTTCTGGGGGTGGAGCCGTTCTGGTTCTGGAATGACCAGACGTTTGTAAAACGGTCAGAGGCCGGGATTCCATCCGGCTGGTATTTGTCGGAGAAAAAGCCGGTCGCCTACCGGGGCTGGTTTATTAATGATGAGGTGCTGCTCAGCCACTGGGATGGAGGAAGGGATGAAACGTATCCATGGGAGATGGCATTTGAAGCCCTGCTTCGCTGCGGCGGCAACGTGGTGATTCCGGGAACGGACCGGAATTCGAAAAAATATGCGGCGCTGGCCTCCTCCATGGGACTGTGGATTACCCACCATCATGCGGAGCCTCTGGGCGCGGAGATGTTCCTCCGGGCATATCCGGCGCTCAACCCTTCCTTCCGGGAGCATCCGGATTTATTCCGGGGTCTGTGGGAGGAAGGCATCAAGCGGCAGCTTGGGGAAAAGGTTATCTGGAACCTGGGCTTTCGCGGACAGGGGGACACCCCGTTCTGGGAACATGACCCCATGTACGATACGCCGGAAAAAAGAGGCGCCTTGATCAGCTCCATCCTGGAGGAGCAGTATGCCCTGATTCAGAAATATGTGCCGGACCCGGTGTGCAGCACCAACCTGTACGGGGAAACCATGGAGCTGTATCAGCAGGGCTTTCTCCGTCTGCCGGAGCAGGTCATCCTGATCTGGGCGGATAATGGATATGGAAAGATGGTATCCCGCAGACAGGGAAACCACAATCCGAGGATTCCGGCGCTGCCGGAGCCGCATCTGAAGAACGGGTCGCATGGTGTGTATTATCATGTTTCGTTTTATGACCTGCAGGCGGCCAATGTACTGACCATGATTCCCAATTCCATGGAATTTGTGGAAAAGGAGTTAAGGAACGGCTATCAGCGTGGGATTCAGAAGCTGTGGCTGATAAACTGCTCCAATATCAAGCCCCATGTCTATCCGCTGGATTTTGCGGCATCCCTGTGGAATGGGGAAGGCCTGGAGCCGGAGGCGCACTTAAGACAGTATCTGAAGCGGTACTATGGTTCGGATGACCAGGAGATGCAGCGGTGCTTCCAGGATTATTTTTCCTGCACCCTTCCTTATGGAAAGAGGGAGGATGAGCATGCGGGAGAACAGTTCTATAATTATGTGCTGCGTGTGCTGCTTTCCGGCTGGATGCGGGATGGCGGCAGGAAGCCGTGTGAGGAGCTTTTGTGGTGCGGGCCGAAGGAAAGCTTTGGTCAGCAGCTTCGCTGGTTTGCCGGAGTGTGTGAGGCCGGGGAGGAAGGCTTTTCCCGCCTGCTTCTGGATTGTGAGCAGCTTGCAAAGCAGACGGACCGGGACCGTCTCTGGAAGGATTCTCTTCTTCTGCAGGTGCGCCTCCATGTATTCTGCATCCGGGGCGTGCTGAAATTCGCAAAAGCTTATGAGGAGTATGAGAAAGCGGATTATTTCCAGGCATTTTACCGGCTGGGGCAGGCGGCAGACTGGTTCCAGGCGGCGCAGGAGGCCATGATGGAGTGTGAGCACGATAAATGGAAGGGATTTTATGACAATGACTGTCAGACGGATGTGAAGGAGACGGCGTATCTGCTCCGGCTTCTCATGGGCTATGTGAGAAACTTAGGAGACGGGCCCTATTTCTATCAGTGGCAGCGTCAGGTCATCTATGCGGAGGAGGACCGGAGGGTGGTTCTGCTCACCAATGAGGAAAATCATCTCACCGATGCCCAGCTGTATCAGGCAATGAAGAGAAAGCGTCTGCAGGAAAATGTCTGCTATGATAGGGGAAAGAGACTGGAATAAGGGGTGGCATCGTATGCGGAAGGGAATATGTGAGTATGGAAAAAGGCTGGCTCGCTGCTGGTACAGCCGGTATCGGGACTGGAAGCTGGCAGCCAAGATGATCCTGATGTATGTGGTGATGCTGGGCGCCTGCTTTCTGTTCAGCGTGACCGCGCTGCAGTACAGCTTTAATATCTATGACAGCAAATTATACGAGAAGTCCCTGCTGGAGCTGGATTTCTTTACCCAGCAGGTGAACCGCAGTCTGGACGAGGTGGAGGACCTTTCCTTTTTCATGGCGGTGGATACCAAGATTCAGGAGCAGCTTACCAAAATCAAGAAGATGAAGCATTTTACCTCGGAGTATTCTTATGAGATTTACCAGTTCCGCATGATTTTAAATACCGAGCTTCTGAATTCCAATATGATTTCCAATGTGTTATATACCGATGGAGAAGGCACCAGGCTTCTGGTGGGAACGGATACCGGAAGCATCCCACAGCGGCTGTACGACTCCTTCTCCGGTCAGCTTCACCAGGCGCAGGGCGCGTATCTGGTGCATTCGCCGTCTCCGGAGTATCCCTATCTGTTGTCCGGAAGGGATATCCGCAAGCACATTGATGCCAGCCTGGAATATCTGGGAACCCTTCTGATTACCAGTGATGTGACGAAGATGATTGAGAAAAACATCGATAATCTGGAGGCGGAAAGCTCGGAGCTGTGTATTTATTCGGAGGAGGGAATCATTTATGAAAGCCGGGAGGGACTGACGGAGCAGGTGGTCTCCATGGCGCAGATTCAGGGAACGCAGGGATACCGGATTGTGAAACAGGATGGACAGCAGAATTTTGTCTGCTATCTGAAATCCTCCCGGACCGGGTGGACCTATGTGAATGTATTTCCATATACCGAGATTTACGGACAGAACCAGCGGCTGCGCCGCATGATTTTCTGCGGATTCCTGCTGCTGTTTGTGACATCGGCCCTGGCGCTTAAGAAGGCGGCCCACATTATCACCAAGCCGCTGGAGCATCTGTCAAAAAGCATGGAGATTGTGGAAACCGGAGATTTTACCGGGGCGAAGCTGATGCTGGAGGGCGGAGCCAGCCGGGATGAAATCGGGCTTCTGACACAGGAGTTCCAGGTGATGCTGGATAAAATCGATTATCTGATCCATGAAAATTACGAGAAGCAGATTCTGCTGAAGGATACGAAATATAAGATGCTCCAGGCCCAGATCAACCCGCATTTTCTGTATAATACGCTGAACAGCATTAACTGGATGATCCGCGCGAAAAAGAATGATGAGGCAGCGGAAATGACGGTGGCGTTAGGTGTGATTCTTCGTTCCGCACTGAATAAACAGCAGTTTTTCACGATTCAGGAGGAGCTGGAAAATCTGGAAAAATATCTGACCATCCAGAAATACCGGTACCGGAACCGGGTGGTGTTCCAGGTGGATGCCTGCTGCAGCGGCCGGTATCTGATCCCGCACATGACGCTGCAGCCTCTGGTGGAGAACGCAATCTACCATGGGGTGGAAAAGATGCTTACGGTCTGCACCATCTCTGTTACCGTGCGGGAGGAGGAAGCGCATCTGTGGATTCAGGTGGCAGATGACGGCCCTGGCATGACGCAGGAGGAGTTGGATAAGGTGCGCACGTTTACCATGCAGCCGAAGGGGCATGGCATCGGCCTGAAAAATATTTATGAGCGGCTGAAGATGGCATTCAATCAGGATGCGGAATTTCAGATTGACAGCGCAGAGAAGAAGGGGACCTGCGTGACCATACGGATACCTAAGAGGGAGGCGGAAAAAGAACATGATGAAGGTACTTCTGGTAGATGATGAGGATATCGAGCGGGAGGGCATGGCGGAAATCATCCCCTGGGAAAGCGTGGGGATGGAGCTGGTGGATATGGCCTGGAATGGAATCGAAGCTCTGGAAAAGATGGAAAAAAATCCGCCGGACATCGTGATTACCGATATCAAGATGCCGGTGATGGATGGAATCGAACTCATCCGCCGGGCCAGGGAGCGGTATCCGGCGATGGGATTCGTGGTATTGTCCGGTTATGGGGATTATGAATTTACCAGTCAGGCGATGGAGCTGGGAATCCGGCATTATATTTTAAAGCCCTGTGATGAGAAAAAGATTGTGGAGGTTCTGCTGAATCTGAAAAAAGACATGGAAAGCCAGCAGGAAAAGCAGAAGTCGGTACAGAAGCTGAAAAAAAATTACCGGCGGATCCTGCCGCACCTAAAGGAGCAGATTCTGTATGAGCTGATTACGAAAAAGGAGCTTTCCCTGGCGGACCAGACGCTGCTTGCGGACTTCACCCGGAATCTGGAGGATGATTTTATCCTGCTGTCTGTCCGCAGCCCGCTGGAATTCGACCAGCTGGACCGTTTTGCCATGAACAATATTCTGGAGGAGCTGCTGGGGGAGGAGGCCATCTATGCCGGTACCGCTTTTCGGAAGGAGCTGGTGTTCCTGATTCCGGCAGCACTGCTGGAGAAGACGGCGGAATGCATCCGGGAGGCCCATGAGGAATATGCGAAATATAAGAAGCTTCCCCTGCATTCGGCAGTCAGCGGGAATGGAAGAATCGAGGAGAGCTACCGGCTGTACGGACAGATACAGGAGCTGTTCTATTTTGAAGGAGCGGAGGGAGAACAAGAGCTTCTCCGGTATGACCGGTATGACGGGGAGACGGACACGGCCATTGTGGATTACGACGGAATCCGGAATGCCGGAAGCTACGGAGAGCTGCTGTTTGAAATCTACAGTGCCTATGCCAAGATGGAGCTGGAGGGCAGGTCTGAGGAACAGATGGCCGGCATTTATAATTTTGCGCTGAAGCGGCTGTTTGGAGAAGAAGAGCAGAAGGCGGAGGGAAAGGGAATCTGGGAGCTGATGGAGCAGGTGACGGACCGGTGCGCCCGGCAGAGAAATATCCTCCTGCCGGAGAATAAAGATGGGGAGCGGCTGAAGCTCTGCCTGTATGCCGTTTACCGGAATCTGAAAAATCCGGACCTAAGCCTTCAGTATCTGGCTTCGGAGGTCCTGTTTATGAATGAAGATTATTTCGGGCGTTTTTTTACCAGGTGTATGCATGAAAAATATTCGGCCTTTCTGGTGCGGGTCCGCATCCTCCTGGCAAAACGGCTTCTGGCCTATTTCCCGGACATGAAGCTTTCCCAGCTTGCGGAGCAGATTGGCTACCCGGCAGACGGACAGTATCTGTCCAAGGTCTTTAAGAAGCAGACGAATATGCTTCTGTCGGATTACCGGAAGCAGATAAAAAAAGAAAAGGAATAATGCGAAGCTGCTGCTTTTCCAGGGCAGCTTTTTTCATTCCTTTTATGTCGGATTTTTACGAGCGTCTGGTCGGCTGCGTCCATTTTGTTTTTGTAGTGGAGCCGTTATAATAAAGCTATCAAAACAAAGAGAGATGCAGAAGAAAAGAAAGCACATGCAAGGGAAGGCATACCTGCATCGAAACAAAAAAGAGAAGGAGAGACGAATATGAAAAAGACATGGAAAAAGCTGACGATGTTGGGAATGGCGGGCGTGATGGCGTGTTCGCTGGCTGGCTGCGGTTCCGGCGGAGAGAAGGCTCCGGCGGCAGAGAATACAACCAAGGCGGCGGAAGTAACCGAGGGAAGCTCCGCGGCAGAAAAGGCAGAGACCTCAAAAGAGCCGGTTACCATCAAAATTACCTGGTGGGGCGGACAGGGACGCCACGATTACACGCAGAAGCTGCTGGATGTTTACACGGAGAAGCATCCGAATATCAAATTTGAGGCGATGCCTTCCGGCTGGGACGGATATTTTGACAAGCTGGCAACCCAGGCGGCTTCCGGTTCCATGCCGGATATCGTGCAGATGGATTACCTTTACATCACGACATATGCCAAGAATAATTCCCTGGCTGATCTGCAGCCATATATCGATGACGGAACTATCGATGTTTCCAACATTGATGAGAACCTGTTAAATACCGGAAAGATTCAGGATAAGATGGCCGGCCTGGTGTTGGCCAGCTCCTACCTTTCCATGGGATATAACCCGGACGTCTTTGCAGAGGCAGGACTGGCAGAGCCGGCCGGCGACTGGAGCTGGGAGGATTACGCAGAGATGTCGAAGGCCGTCCATGATAAGACCGGAAAATACGGCATGACCGGTGTTCCGGTAGATGATACCAATATTTTTAACTACTGGGTGAGACAGCATGGCGAAAGCTTATTCAGCGAAGATAAGAAATCCTTAGGCTATGCAGATGATGCAGTCTGCTCCGATTTTATCCGCTTATGGAATGACCAGATGGCAGATGGTATAATTCCGAATCCGGATGAGTATGCTTCCCTCCTGACCCTGGGCCAGGAGGCAGGACCGGTGGTTACCGGCGGCGGTGCTATGACATTCGAGTGGAATAATTACGCTTCCAAGATATGCAGCGTCAATGACAAGATTAAGATGGTAACTCCTCCGTTAGCGAAGGATTCCGACAGCAAGGGCCTTTGGATGAAGCCTGGCATGTTCTTCTCTGTAGCGGAAACTTCCAAGGTAAAGAAGGAAGCTGCCGAGTTTATTGACTGGTTTGTAAACTCAGAAGAAGCCAATGATATCATCATGGCAGAGCGCGGCACCCCGGTATCTTCCGTAATCCGTGAGCATATGGTAAGCTCCGGCAGCCTTTCCGCTCAGCAGCAGGCGATGTTTGAGGCAGTAGAGGCCGCACTTCCACTTTGCGGCGAGACTCCGGATCCGGACCCGGTTGGCATGTCTGAGGTAAATGAGGCGTTCAAGAACGCTGCTTACAGTGCATTCTATGGCCAGATTACTCCGGAGGAAGCGGCAGCGAAGTTTAGAAAAGATGCCGATGAAATCCTGGCAAGAAACAACCAGTAATCACAGCAGTTTTGCAATGACAGAAGACGGAGAGACCCGGAACCGGGACCTCTCCGAACTTCCATAAGGAGAACATTATGAAAAGCAAGAAAAAGAAATCCATCTATAAACGGACGGATAATCTGGTTGGCTATGTGCTGATGGCGCCGTGGCTGGTGGGATTTATAGCCATGTGGCTGATTCCGGCCGTGATTTCCCTGTATTATTCCTTTACGGATTTTAATCTGTTAAACACACCGAAGCTGATCGGTTTTGCAAATTATGTCCGGGCATTCACCCAGGATGAAACCTTTATTCAGGCATTAAAAGTAACCTTTCTCTATGTATTTCTTCTGGTTCCCCTCCGTCTGGCCTTTGCCCTGTTTGTTGCCATGCTGTTAAACAAAGAGCATAAATGTCTGGGACTTTACCGGACCCTCTATTATGTTCCTTCCATCATCGGCGGAAGCATCGCGGTTTCCGTGGTCTGGAAGCAGATTTTCGGAAGTAAGGGCGTTGTGATGACGCTGCTTTCCGTGTTCGGCATCGAGCAGAGTACCTCTCTTTTGGGAAATCCGAAGACCGCTCTGAGCGTCATCATCCTGATGGGTGTCTGGCAGTTCGGCTCCTCCATGCTGATCTTCCTTTCTGCATTAAAACAGATTCCGCATACGCTGTATGAATCGGCCATGGTGGACGGGGCAAAGCCATCCTACACCTTCTGGAAAATCACCCTTCCGATGCTGACTCCGACCATTTTCTTCAATCTGATCCTGCAGATCATCAACGGTTTCCGGGTGTTTACGGAAAGCTTCGTCATTACCAACGGCGGCCCGTTAGACAGTACGCTGTCCTATGTGCTGTATCTGTACCGCAGAGCATTTACCTATTTTGATATGGGCTACAGCTGTGCGCTGGCCTGGATTCTGGTGGCCATTATCGCTGTGTTTACCGTGATTATATTCAAGACCCAGAAGAATTGGGTTTACTACGAATCGGAGGATTAATAAGATGAAGAAAAAGAAATTATTTCAGGCAGTCCGGTTCCATATAGGGGCATGTCTTATCGGATTTCTGATGATTTATCCGTTAATCTGGCTGCTTGCAAGCTCCTTTAAGAGCAATGATACCATGTTTTTGGATACTTACTCTCTGATTCCGAAGGAATGGGCGGTGGCGGAAAACTATGCCAGCGGATTCGCCGGAGTGGGCGGAGTGAAGTTTGCCACCTTTTTTATGAACTCCTTAATCGTGACAGTCGTAGGCACGGCAGGCTGCGTGATGACCTCCCTTCTGGCGGCCTACGCATTGTCCCGAATTAAATTCAAATTTTCCGGTCTGTGGTTCGGCTGCGTCATGCTGACCATGATGATTCCGCCACAGGTTATGGTGGTGCCTCAGTACATCATTTTAAAAAAGCTGAATCTGATTGACACCAGAACCGCATTGATTCTTCCCTGGTTTTTCGGCGGCGCCTTCTTTATCTTCCTGATGGTGCAGTTCTTCCGTGGGATTCCCAGGGAACTGGATGAGGCAGCGGAGATTGACGGCTGCGGCAGAATCGGAATCCTGTTCCGGATTCTGGTTCCGGTAGTCCGTCCGGCCATCATTACCTCTTCGATTTTTGCCTTTTACTGGATTTGGCAGGACTTTTTCCAGCCATTGATTTTTATGAACAGCGCGAAGAAGTATACCATCCCGCTGGCGCTGAATATGTACCTGGACCCCAACTCCTATAACAACTACGGCGGCCTGTTTGCCATGTCGGTGATTTCCCTGCTGCCGGTAATTCTTTTCTTTATCATCTTCCAGCGGTATCTGGTGGATGGAATTGCGATGGATGGGATTAAGGGGTAAAAAGTTTGGAGAAGGTGGAATTGAGGAAGATGGATTCCGTAACTGAATGGATGGACAGAACGAAACAAGGGTAAATGAAGGGGCGATGCAAAACAGGCGGAATTGTTTTGCATCGCTTTTTGTCTTGTCTACGTTTGCCGAAAAATAAAAACGTAAAATACGTTGATAAATTAAATAAGTAGGCATATAATATAAATGTATGGAAAATAAAAACGCAAAATATGTTTATAAATTGGAGGGGATAAAATGAAACTTCTTAGAGTTACGGCAGAGGGGTTGCCACTATTTAAAGAAAAATTGGATATATCATTTTATACACAGCAGCGAATTTATGAAGATGATAAAGAATCATTGTATCCTTTGTTTTCCAATATTTATATGAATTGTGCAGAAGCTTTTATCGGAATCAATGCTTCCGGAAAAACATCAGTATTAAAAGTGATTTTGCTGGCTCTGAATTTATTAAATAATGAACCCATTAATCACCTTGAAACAAAAGACATTCTCGGAAGTACTCAAAAAGCAGTGATAAACGCATATTTTCATTCGGATACAAAAGCAATTTATAGATTGGAAACGGAAATAACTTCAGAAAGGACAAAAACAGGGGAACAGCATTATAAGATTATCCATGAGACATTATGGATGAAACCGGAGTCAGGAGTAGGAACGCGAAAAGGTCTTGCAGATTTTAATGGCTATGAACCAATTACAATGCGGAGCAGAGAAGAAGAATTTCTTTCGGATGATGTGAGTATAATTATTGCCCACAATAAAAAGCAGAAAAAACATATGGACATAGTCAGCTTATTATCTTATACCAATGCTAACGTTTTA
>JAUNPZ010000220.1 GCA_030536455.1 Lachnospiraceae bacterium
CATTTCACAAAAATGAAACACAAAACGTAACAAGTTGACCTTGAAACCGTAATCATACATAGCAAAATGATTGCAAACCACAATATACAGGAAAGGATTCTGCCGCCGCATGAAAAAACATATATCAACAATCCTATTTTCACTCATTTTTCTCATCGGTCTTGGAATCCTCCTGTATCCTGCGGTCAGTGATTATGTGAATGAGAAACATGCCTCGCGGGCCATCGCCTCCTATGATAAATCGGTGGAAGCGCTGGCGGAGGCGGATTATTCCAGGGACCTGCAGGAGGCCGGGGAGTACAATGCGTACCTGGCGCAGTTTTCGAATTTAAGCGCGGCGGCCCGTGCGGAGATGGACCGGACGGACAGCCCTTATCTGTCGCTGCTGGATGTAACGGGGACGGGAATCATGGGAACGATTTCGATTCCTTCGATTGATGTGAAGCTCCCGATTTACCATGGCACGGATGAAGGGGTGCTGCAGGTGGCGGTTGGTCATTATCTGGGCTCCTCCCTTCCAATCGGCGGGGAGAGCACTCATGCGATTCTGACCGGACACCGTGGACTGCCGTCTGCGAAGCTGTTTACGGATCTGGACCGGCTGGAGGTCGGGGACATTTTCTATCTGAAGGTGCTTGGGGAAATCCTGGAGTACGAGATTGACCAGATTGAGACGGTTCTTCCGCATGAGCTGGACAGCCTTTCCATTACCGAGGGCGAGGATTATGTAACGCTTGTGACCTGTACGCCGTATGGCATTAACAGCCACCGGATGCTGGTTCGGGGAACCAGAGTGGAGTATGACGGAAATTATGAGGAAAAGGTGCCGATGAAACCGGCACCGAAGAATACGGATGTTCCGCAGGAAGCGCAGGGGCGGAATATCAGTGAAAGACAATGGATTATCATTGCAGTAGTGGCATTTGCTGCAGCGATTTTGTTAGGACTTCTGCTTCCGGGGAAGAAGACGGACGGAGGGAATCGAAAAACCGCTGATGGCAGCAAGACTGAGCAGAAAGAATGAGATGTAACTGGGAAGATACGGAACAGTTGCAAGGAGGCCATGAGAATGAGGAAAAGAAGAAATAAGATGGCAGCTTTTCTGACGGCATTGATACTGACAACACTTTGCTTATGCCAGGCCGTGTTTGCTGCGGAGACTGCGGGAATTGATTCTGCACGGCCGGTATCATTATCGATTGATTTGAAGGCGCAGGAGCGGATTGCCACCATCTGCCTTTACCGGGTTGGTGAATGGGACGGCAGCAAGGGCGAGTATGTGCTGACAAAGGAGTTTGCATCGTCAGGGGCGAAGATTGGAAGCATGACCACATCGGAAATGCTGGAGAATTCGAAGAAGCTGGCGGCATTTGCGGAGACAGCGAAGCTGGAGGCAGCGGCATCTCAGCAGACGGAGAGCGGAAAGCTTTCGTTTGGAAATCTGGCGAATGGTCTGTATCTTATCTGCCAGAAGCGCGGGGAGAAGGATAATGTGACCATTGACCCGTTCCTGACCACACTTCCGGTTCTGGATGCGGAGAAGCATACCTGGAATTATGATGTGAGCTGTTATCCGAAGAATGAGGCGGATAAGCCGGATAAGCCGAATGTTCCGGGCGGCGGCGATACTCCGGGCGGCGGCAGGACGCCAAGCGGCGGCAAGGACAATCCTCCGACATCTACGATTGTGCCGGGAGAGGTTCCGCAGGGTACGATTGATACGCCGATTGTGATTGAACCGGAGGGCGTTCCGTTATTTTCTCTCCCGAAGACGGGGGATGAGAGTGTTCCGACGGGTGTTCTGGTCAGCATGATGGCGGGAGCCGGATTGTTCGCGCTGATTCTTTTGAGGAAGCAGAGAAAGAATGAAGAGAGTCAGTAATTTGATGGCGGAATAGAAAAGCAGTGAATTTACGGGAAGCGTTGTGATGCAGAGGAAGCGATGGCGGAATCTGCGGAGCGGCGCTTCTTTTTTCGCGAGCAACGAGCCAGGCGGACATGCCTGCAGGTTCATCTGGCGGCTGCCGCGAGGGCGGAAGGATGTGGGGGCTATGAGGGGATATCTGAAATTTTTGCAGTTGGTGCATTTTATTTTAGAAAAGATGAAAGCAAAATGT
>JAUNPZ010000221.1 GCA_030536455.1 Lachnospiraceae bacterium
TCCATCTTAACAAACCACTGCTGCTTTACCATCGGCTCCACGGTGGTCTTGCAGCGGTCATGGGTTCCTACATTGTGGGAATGGGGAACCACCTTAACCAGAAGACCAAGCTTCTCCAGGTCTGCAACCATGGCTTTTCTTGCCTCGTAACGGTCCATGCCGAAGTATGGGCCAGGTACATTTACGGTCGCGTCATCATTTAAAATCACAATCTCTTCCAGGTTGTGGCGTTTGCCAACCTCGAAGTCATTCGGGTCGTGCGCCGGGGTAATCTTTACGCAGCCGGTACCGAACTCCTTATCTACATATTCATCTGCGATAACCGGAATCTCGCGGTCGGTCAGCGGCAGCTTTAACATCTTGCCTACGATGTCCTTGTAGCGCTCATCCTCCGGATTTACAGCCACCGCGGTATCGCCAAGCAGAGTCTCCGGTCTGGTGGTGGCTATCTCTACGAAACGGCCTTCCTCACCCACAACCGGGTAGTTGATGTGCCAGAAGAAGCCATCCTGCTCCTCATGGATTACCTCTGCATCCGAGATGGAAGTCTGGCATACCGGACACCAGTTGATGATACGGGAACCCTTGTAAATGTATCCTTTCTCATACAGCTTGCAGAATACCTCCAAAACCGCATCGGAGCAGCCCTCGTCCATGGTAAAACGCTCTCTGTCCCAGTCTGCGGAGGAACCTAATTTGTGAAGCTGGTTGATGATGCGGGAGCCGTATTCCTTTCTCCAGTCCCAGCACTTCTCCAGGAAGCCGTCACGGCCTAAATCCTGCTTGTCAATGCCCTCTTCCTTCAGCTTGTTGATTACCTTTACCTCTGTGGCAATCGCCGCATGGTCGGTTCCCGGCTGCCACAGCGCCTCGTAGCCCTGCATTCTCTTAAAGCGGGTCAGGATATCCTGCATGGTATTGTCCAGCGCATGGCCCATGTGAAGCTGTCCGGTGATATTCGGCGGCGGCATTACGATGGTAAATGGTTTCTTGCTGCGGTTTACTTCTGCGTGGAAATATTTCTTGTCCAGCCACTTCTGGTACAGACGGTCCTCAATGGCCGCCGGATTATAAGTCTTTTCCAGTTCTTTCAT
Source organism: Lachnospiraceae bacterium (assembly GCA_030536455.1). Classification (GTDB taxonomy): domain Bacteria; phylum Bacillota; class Clostridia; order Lachnospirales; family Lachnospiraceae; genus Caccovicinus. Next base: position 1,095 of record JAUNPZ010000221.1, read on the forward strand.
GGTTGTTCTCCTTTGCGTTTTCGCTTTTCCTGTTATTTACTTTCTTAGTTTTACCCTGGAAGTCCGCTGCCGGACGCAGGAAGGTTTCGGATGCTAAAAGCCGCGGATGTTATCCTGGCTGTCATCCTCTGTCTTCACGATTTTTCGGATCACCACATCGTATCCAGCCTTCTCGTTCACCTGAACGTAGACCCGGTCCCCTTCCTTGTGGCCCTTGATGGCTTTTCCCAGGGGCGATTCGATGCTGATCAGGCCCTTCATGGAATTTCCCCGGATGGAAGTGACCAGGCGGTAGGTCTCTACCTCATCGTCATCCTCAAAATAAAGCTCCACCGTGTTGTTGATTCCCACCTCGTCTGATTTGGATACATCCGATACGATTACCGCAGAGCGGAGCATCTTCTCCAGATACCGGATACGGCTTTCGTTCTGATTCTTAAACTTCTTCGCCGCATAATACTCAAAGTTCTCGCTTAAATCCCCCTGAGCCCTGGCCTCCTTCACCGCATCGATGGCCTCCTTCCGGACGACCAGCTTCCGGTGGGTGATTTCGTCCTCGATTTTCTTTACATCACTTTTTGTCAGCTGTTCCCGCATGTTCTCACCTCCTGCAACTGGTATCCCAAAACAAAAAGCCCTCTGCATACAGATAAGAAATCTGTATACAAAGGGCGAATGAACGCGGTACCACCTTTTTTCTGCCGTATGCAGGATATCGCTATCCGGCTTTTGCTGTCAGCCTGCCTGTCATCAAAAGCTCCTGCTTTCCGGCACTCATTGGTCTGTAACGGGACTCCCCGTGGACTTCTATCAGAACCGCTTTCACAATATTCGGTCAGATTGCTCTGACTTCCTGCCGTCCGTTCAAAATCCAGGCTCCGAAGCTACCTTCCATCTGCACTGCCTTGGAACGCCTTTCAGCCGGTGAACGTTCCTCTCTGCCAGGGTTACGGATGTACTCCTCTTCTTCTCTGCCGTTTTATCTTTCTGGATATACCACATAATCATAATGAGTTTTGGC
>JAUNPZ010000076.1:0-11410 GCA_030536455.1 Lachnospiraceae bacterium
TGCGATGTCATCACGGCTGACAATGACCATGACGGCTGCGCCCAGGTCATCGACCGGTATCTTCTGAACCGCCGGTAAGGATTCGGCAGAAAATAAATCCTCTTTCCTATGAAAAAAAGCATCCTTCTTTGAGGCTGCGCTTTGCAAGACATTCCAAAGCCAGCTCCCGAAAGGATGCTTTTTGCTGTTATCCGGCCATTTCTCTCGTTCTTCCGTAAAAGCTCAACAGGTACAGGCCGCACAGGCCAACCAGCGCATAAATAATCCTGGACAGCCAGCTCGACCCGAACAGGAATGCCACCAGGTTGAAATTAAAGAAACCAATCAACCCCCAGTTCACTGCGCCGATGATGCTGACCGTAAGCGCAGTTCCGTCTAATGCCTTGTTCATAAGGAAAACCTCCTTCTTTCCATTCTATTCTGGAAGTTTTCCCCGTCTGTGAATTTTTATACATACAGTTCCGAAACGGTCCGGCGCTTCGGGCGCTGTTCGGTCTGCACCGTCCTATCTGCCGCTGTCCGGTCTGCCTGTTTTTCGCAGCAGCATCACGGCCTCATATGGCCGGAGCCGGTCCGCTGCTGCTCCGCAGCCATCTGCAGCCTCAGCATAATTATGAATCAGCACCTGGCTGTCCGCCCATTTCTTCCAAAGTCCGCATTCCACGGTTTCCGACGTGAAATTGGCAAGCACCAGCAGTTCTTCCTCTTCATTCCGTCTCACATAAGCAAATACATGCGCATCCTCCTCCAGCAGCAGTTCAAAGCTTCCGTCTGCGAAAATCGGATTCTCCTTTCGGAGGCGTATCAGCTTCTGATAATAATGGTAAATCGAATCCGGGCTGTCCATTTCCTTTTCTGCGTTGATTTCCACATAGTTGGGATTCACCTGCATCCATGGGGTTCCGGTGGTAAATCCGGCATTTCTGCTTCCATCCCACTGCATCGGAGTTCTGGCATTATCCCGTCCTTTGGCATAGATGGATTCCATTACCGCTTCTCTGGAATATCCCTTTGCCAGACGCTCTTTGTACATGTTCCGGATTTCGATATCCTGATACTGCTCAATCTCCGGGAAGCGCACATTCGTCATGCCAAGCTCCTCGCCCTGATAGATAAACGGCGTTCCCTGCATGCCATGAAGAACGGAAGCCAGCATCTTTGCCGACTCCTGCCGGTACGCCTTGTCATTGCCCCAGCGGGAGACGATTCTCGGAAGGTCATGATTGTTCCAGAACAGGCTGTTCCAGCCGCAGCCGTGAAGGGCGGTCTGCCATTTTGCAAGATTCTGCTTCAGCTTTACAAATGGAAGGGGGCAGAAATCCCATTTTTCCTTTCCCGGCTCCTGGTCCAGCATCATATGCTCAAACTGGAATACCATGGAGAACTCGCTTCCGTCCGGATTGCTGTACTGCTTTGCCCGCTGGATATCGGCTCCCCACGCCTCGCCCACAGTGAGCAGGCTGCCTTTCTGGAAGGTTTCCCGGCTTAATTCCTGTATAAACTCATGAAGCCTGGGTCCGTTGTTGGTAATCTTTAAGTCCGGGTCCTTGGCAATCTGGTCGATCACATCCAGCCGGAAGCCGCCGGCTCCCTTCTCCATCCACCAGAGAATCATGTCATAGATTTCCCGTCTGACCGCCGGGTTCTCCCAGTTCAAATCCGGCTGTTTGACGGAAAACTGATGAAAATAATACTGCTTCAGCTCCGGGACCCATTCCCAGGCCGTGCCGCCGAACACGGACCCCATATCATTGGGAAGAACCCCTTCCTCCCCGTCGCGCCACACATAATAATCATGGTATGGGTTGTCCCGGCTCTTCTTTGCCTCCTGAAACCATCGGTGCTCATCGGAAGAATGATTCAGCACCAGGTCCATCAGAATGCGTATGTTCCGCTTTTTCGCCTCTGAGATCAGATGCTCCATATCATCCAGATTTCCGAACATGGGGTCGATGTCCTGATAATCGGAGATGTCGTATCCGTTGTCATCCTGCGGCGACCTGCACACCGGAGAAAGCCAGATGGCGTCGATTCCCAGGTCTGCCAGGTAATCCAGTCTTTTTATAATTCCCGGAATATCTCCGATTCCATCTCCGTTGCTGTCCTGAAAGCTTCGCGGGTAAATCTGATATACCACCGCACTCTTCCACCATTTTTCCTGTTTTTCCATATCGCTCCTCCTTGCCTCTCATTCTGCGGTTTTTCGGATTAAGGTTCCGTTTTTATGCAGATATCCATCTTGATAATTTCTGGAGAACAGAACGTCTCCCTCTTCCCCGGTCCGTACCGCCGTCTCCCCGCAGTTTAAAAGCACCTCCACCTTCTTACCGTTCCCGTCCGTCTTGATGTATTCGATACAGCGCGGCTCCGCATAACGGGATGTAAACTCATACGAAAGGCTTCTGCATGAGGACTCCTGCCTTCTCATGGCAATCAGCTTTTGCATCTGCCGGATGCGTTCCCGGTTCTCTCCGGTTTCCAGCTCCTCCCACGGCATACATCGCCTGCAGTCCGGGTCATGCCCGCCCTCCATGGCAATCTCGGTTCCATAATAGATGCAGGGACTGCCCGGCATCGTAAACAGGATGGCAAGCTGCTGGAAGAACACATCCAGATTATGAAAACGGTTCATCAAACGTTCGGTATCATGGGAATCCAGCAGATTAAACAGCACCTCATTGCACTGCTGCATATACATGGTATAGCACCGGTTGATGGCAAATTCAAAATCCTGCTTATTCCGCTCTTGATCAATAAAAAAGTCAAGAATCCCGCTCATCAGCGGATAATTCATCACCGAATCATATTCATCTCCCAGAAGCCACTGGCTTGCATCATGCCAGATTTCCCCCAGAAGATAGATGTCCGGTTTCATCTGCTTCAGCCGCTGCCGGATTCCTTCCAGATTCCCGCCAAACCGGTCCCGCTTATCCACAGGCCCGGTCCGCCACGGAAGAATCCCTTCCGCATTCCGTTCCGGTGTGCCGTTGCAGAAGCGGTCCGGGAAAATCTGGTACCAGACCGTCTCGCTCACCCATCCGGGCGTCTGGCTGACATCGGCCGGATTCATCCATGGCACGATGAAGTACTGGAGCATCCTGCCCTCCATGCCAAGCTGCTCTTTTGTTAAAAATCCATCCTCAAAATAATACCATGTTTCGGTATCGGTCTGCAATTCAAAATAATACTTACATCTTTTATACGCCGGAACCAGGGTTATGGTCCACCAGAGCTGGTATTTTAACCGTCTGTAAGAGCGGATTTCCTCCCGTTTTCCGGTCCATTTTTCCTTTCCGCCCAGAATACCAGCCTCAAACGGGTCTCCATAATGAATGAAGACCCGTCTGACATCATAACCGGTTTTTATATTGACAATCAATTCTCTCTGATTTCCAGCGTAGCTCATCTGTTCCGATGTCTTGTGATAAACTCCGGTAAATTCCATATGATTAATTTTACATCCTCTCACAGCGAATTTGTTCTGTCACCGGCGCCTGGCCGCTTCTGTGCCGGCGCGCCACAATCGTTTCATAAGGCTTCTCATAGCCCGCATGGACGATGCTGCCGGTCACCCGGCCGTCTTCGTCTGTTGTAAAGTGATACTGATGATAAGCGCCGTCCCGGTACGCAAAATCCTCGCCGTTGTCCAGATAATGTTCCCAGCTTCCTGCTCCCGGATATACCTCCAGAATCAGCGTATCCGCAGGCTTTTCCCCTACAAAGGACTGCTCCTCCATCACCGGAATGATGCTTCCCGCCTTCACATAGATGGGGCAGGTATCCAGAGGCGCATCCTTTACCATCCATGCCGGTCCCTCCGTCTTTTCTCCGGTCCAGTAGTCGTACCAGGTTCCCTCCGGCAGATACACCATCCGCTTTGTCATACCCGGCATCACCACGGGAGCCGCAAGAATCCGGCTGCCCAGCATAAATTCGTCATTGCAGGTTCTTGCCGTTTCATCCTTCTCATAATGGAACACCAGCGGACGCATAACAGGCGCGCCTGTTTTTTCTTCCTCATAGAATAAATCATAGATATACGGAATCAGGCGGTAGCGGAGCTTCACATATTTCCGGTAAATGTTCAGGATTTCCGGTCCGAACTGCCACGGCTCCTGCCTTCTGGTTCCCATAGCGGAATGATTCCGGAAAAACGGAGAAAAGCATCCCACCTGCACCCAGCGGGCCAGAAGCTCCGGGGTGGTGTCCGAGTCGAAGCCGCCTACATCCGTTCCGGCAAACGGCATGCCGGACAGACCGAGATTGCAGAGCTGCGGAATGGCCATCTGGATATGGGCCCATAGGCTGTTATTATCGCCGGTCCAGCAGAGCGCGTACTTCTGGCTTCCTGCATAGCAGGCTCTGGTGATAACGAACGGCCTTCTGCCATCCAGCTTCTTTAAGCCTTCATAGGCTGCCTTCGCCATCAGGTGGCCGTACACATTATGCATCTTTGCATGCGTGGATTCCCGGTCCTCATCGGTAAATACCACATCGTCCGGCAGCGGCCCGTTGAAGCTTGCCGGCTCATTCATATCATTCCAGATCCCCCGGACGCCCTGATTCAGAAGGAACTGCTGGCGTCTGCCCCACCAGGCTCTCACCTGCGGATTTCCGAAATCCGGAAAGGCCGCATCACCCGGCCACACTGCGTTGATATAGGTATCGCCCTCCGGCGTTTTTGCAAAATACCCGTTCTCCACACCTTCCTCGTAGATGGAATAGCCCGCTTCCTTCTTCACTCCCGGGTCGTTGATAACAACGGGTTTAAATCCTCTTTCCGCCAGCCGTTCCAGGCATGCCTTCGCATCCCCGTGGTAGCGGCCCTCATTCCAGGTAAATACCTTATAATCCTGCATGTAGTCGATATCAAGATGAATGGAATCACAGGGAATGTCATGGTCACGCATTCCGTCTGCAATGTACTCCACATCCTCCTGATTCATATAGCCCCAGCGGGACTGATGATATCCCAGCGCCCAGCGCTGCGGCAGCGGGCAGGTTCCGGTCAGAGCGGTGTACCGCGAAAGCACATCCGCCATGGAATCCCCGGCAATATAATAATAATCCAGATTTCCGCCCTCAAAGCCGAACCAGTAATAATCCTCCGACTCCTGTCCCATATTAAAATATCCTTTGCAGGTGTTGTCCGCAAAAATACCGTACACATGGGTATCCGTCAGCGTTATGAAAAACGGTATGGACTTGTACAGCGCTTTGTAGCAGTCGGTATGAGGGGACGGGTCATCCGTGTTCCACATCTCATACTCATAATGGCGTTTGTCCAGGAATCCGGTCTTGTCGCCCAGGCCATAGAAATGCTCCGTGCCCTGAAGCTTCTTTAACACCTCAAATGCATTCTTTTTCTCCTCCTGCCGGGCATGGCCCTCGCTGAGCAGAAGCTTCCGGTGTTCCTCGCTGATTCGTTCTAAAGGCGCTCTCTTTCCGCGGTAGTCCGCGCAGACCTCACGGCCTTCGGAATCGTAAAAGTCCACATAAAAATCATCGCAGATTCTTACCCTTACGTTTCCGGTATCCATCCACAGACCGTCTTCCTTCTCCTCCACCCGGATTTCCACCGGAAGGGTCTTATCGCCTTCGATGGCCTTAGAGCGGTGCTCCGGTTCGTCCAGTCCGCAGAATACGTTGATGATTTCCGGCGTGACCGCTTCAATCCATGCCTCCTGTTCCGCAAATTGAAGGAACAGCTTCCGGCCGGACAAATGATATTCTTTCAGCTTTCCATAATTCATTGACCCATCCTCCATATCCAACTGCTCTTTTTTATAACGGTTCTGTTACTATTCTCTATCGAATTACGTCATACACTCTTAAAATCTCGCCTACGCTCCAGGCCTGGGCAAAGCAGCCCCTGGAGGCGGCCGGAATCAGCCCGTCATAAATCTCCGGAAGCTGTCCCACACACCCCTCCCGCAGCGCTGCGGTGACGGCCTCAAGCTGCCGCTTCACATGATTCTTTGCCTCCTCGGAGTAATCATGCACCTTCAGATAGGCCAGATAATATCCGCCCATCGGGAAGGTCCAGACCGTTCCCTGATGATATGCCAGGTCCCGGTCAAGCTGTGCGCCGCCGTATTTCGGACAGAACTCCTCATCAGAGGGGTCCAGGGTCCGCAGGCCGTAAGGGGTATACAGCTTTTCAAACACAGTGCTGACAACCTGTGCTTCCTGTTCCCGGTCAAGCACCGGGAACGGAAGGGATACCGCCCAGATCTGGTTGCAGCGGATCTGCTCGTCCGCTCTGGTGCCGGACAGCACATCCTTTAAGCAGCCCGCCTCGGCATTCCAGAATTTCTCCGCAAAGCTCTGACGGGTGCGCTCTGCCATTGCCAGATAATCTTTATTCTCTTCCATATAAAATGGTTTCAGTTCTTCCATAATGCGCAGGGCATTGTACCAGTAGGCATTGATTTCCACCGGTTTTCCATGTCTTGGCGTGGGCAGGATATTGCCTACCCGCACATCCATCCAGGTGACCTGGTCGTATCCCTGTCCGGCCAGAATCAGGCCATCCTCATCCATCCGGATTCCGAAATCGGTCCCCTTCTCGTACCAGTCCACGATTTCCTTCATCACCGGATATGCTTCCTTTACAAAATCCCCGTCCCCGGTTTTCCGGTAATATTCATAAACTGAAAGGATAAACAGAAGCGCCGCATCCACCGTGTTGTAGCCCGGCGCATCCTTTCCTTCCGGGAACAGGTTCGGCATCAGGCCCTTTTTGCAGTAGGCCATAAAAGTTCTCAGAATGCTTCTGGTCGTCTCATACTGCCTTACTGCAAGACAGCATCCGCCCAGGGCAATCATGGTGTCTCTCCCCCAGTCCTCGAAGAAGGGGAAGCCTGCCAGTATGGTCTGGCCATCGGTGGAGTTTCGATAGGAGATAAACTGATTGGCGCTGACCGACAGCATCTGCGCCGTCTCATCGGTGAAACCAGCCTGCTCCCTTAAGGACCTCCGGTACTGCGTGACGGCCTGCTTCATCTCTTCCACGCTCAGCAGACATCCTGCCTCATCCTGCTTTGCTTCGCCATTCGGATAAAACGCTTCCGTACTGTAAATCAGCTCCAGACACACCTTCTGCCCCGGTCCCGCCTGCATGCTTACCCGGTGGTTCACCGCGCAGCCGGCCGTAAACGGACGGCCGTCACACCTGTCATATGCATAATAAAGGCCGTCCGTATATTCCGTCGGGAAGCCGCTTAACCTGCCATTGGTGCGAATATACAGAACCTGGCCGTTGGAGGAGATTTTACCGGAGCAGATACCGCCGTTTCCGGTTTTCATGCCTTCCAGCGTAAACTCCTGTCCCCTCTTCATCGCCGTTCCCTTTCGGACAAACTGAAGCTGCGGAGTTACCGCAAGCTCCGCCTCCTTCCGGGAGGCGTTGTTGATCTCATAGGAGATGCCGATGGTATTGCTTCCCTGCATCAGTACAATGGTCCGTGTAACCTCCACGCCGTCTGCCAGGTAAGTCCACACCGGGTAATCTTCAAAAGAAAAACCGTTCTGATGGAGATACCCTTTCTCCCGTCTGTTTAAATCCAGATAATCCTGACTGGAAAGAAAAAGCTTCCTTCCGCTCCCGGCCTCTCCGATTGTCAGCGTCTCCTCCAGCCGGTGAATCATGTTATACCGGTGATTCGGAGAATGGGTGCAGGCCATCAGAACCGCATGATCATTCCGGCTGCAGGAGCCGGTCATGGTCAGGGAGGAAAATCCCCCCAGGCCATTGGTCATCAGATAGCAGTTTTCTTCGCCGCGTTCAAAGCTTTTCCAGTCGTTTTTTCCGTATATGAATTTCATGTCAATCCTCTTCTCCCGGTTCTTCTGCCTTTCTTTCCGAAAGTCTCTCGCTGATTCTGGTAAGCCGGTAAATCTCCTGTATCAGCTCATCGGTCAGTTCACTGCCGTTCATTCTCCACTCCCAGTTTCCTCCAAGAGTGGACGGCTGGTTAATCCTGCCCTCTTTATCCAGCCCCAGATAATCCGGAAGCGGGATGATGCAGGTATCCGCAACGCTCATCATCGCCATCCGGATAAAATCCCAGTACCTTCTCTTAACCGGCGTTGATTTGTTGTTCATATATTCCATGGCAAATTCCCGGCTCTCCCTGTCCAGTCCCCGGTACCACTGGACCAGAGTTTCGTTGTCATGGGTTCCGGTATAAACCACACAGTTTTTATCATAAAGATGCGGGAGATAATTGGTCTTCTCCCTCGGGTCAAAGGCGAACTCCAGCACCTTCATGCCCGGATAGCCGCTGTCCTTTAAGAGCTTCTCCACGGTAGGCGTCATAAAGCCCAGATCCTCCGCGATAATCTCCTTCTCTCCCAGTCTCCGGTTAATCGTCCGGAACAGTTCGATGCCGGGTCCCTTCTCCCAATGTCCGTCCTTCGCGGTCTTAGCGCCATACGGAATGCTGTAATACTCATCAAAGCCCCGGAAATGGTCGATTCTCACCACATCGTACAGTTCAAAGCAGAAATCGATTCTCCGGCACCACCAGTCGTATCCGGTCTGTCTGTGGTAATCCCAGCGGTACAGCGGATTGCCCCAGAGCTGTCCGTCTGCGGAAAATGCATCCGGCGGACAACCCGCAACAGCAGACGGGGTCAGGTCACGGTCAAACTGGAATAATTCCGGGCCGGCCCATGCATCTGCCGAATCGAACGCCGCATAAATCGGAATATCGCCGATGATGCGGATTCCCTTATCATTGGCATACTCTTTCAGCTTCATCCACTGCTCCCGGAACTGGTACTGCAGATATTTGTAAAATTCAATCTCAAAATAACACTGCTCCCGGTAATAATCCAGGGCAAATGGCCAGCGATTTTTGATATCCTCCGCCCATTCACTCCACGGCGCGCCGCCAAACCGGGTCTTTACCGCCATGAAAAGCGCATAGTCATCCAGCCAGTCTGCATTTTCCTGGATAAAATTTATGAATCCGGTATCTTCGGTAATCCGGCTTCTCTCATAAGCCAGACGCAGCAGGCCAAAGCGGGCCTCGTAAAGCTTTCCGTAATCTACCTTGCGCGGGTCATCTCCAAAGTCACAGACCGCGCATTCCTCCTCCGTCAGCACGCCTTCTTCAATCAGAGCTTCCAAATCGATAAAGTACGGATTCCCCGCGAATGCGGAGAAGGACTGGTACGGAGAATCTCCGTAGCTGGTTGGAGAGAGGGGCAGAATCTGCCAGTAGCTCTGCCCCGCCTCCTCTAATTTATCAACAAACTCATACGCTTCTCTGGAAAAACAGCCTACGCCGTACTTTGACGGCAGGCTTGTTATCGGAAGCAGGATTCCGCTGGCTCTTTTCATCTTGTACCCGCCTTTCTGCCCAGCATCAGACCGCTGTGAGGCTCTGCTTCAATCATACCATCCATGTTCTTAACTGCTCTGCGGCAGTTGGTTTCTTTTTTATCTGCCAGGATGACCCATTCTCCCTCCGGCGCCGGAACTCTGCAGCTCGCATCCCCTGCATTGTAGAGAATGAAAAGCCGGTCCCATTCCTCATTTCCCTTATCCCGGTTGTCCACAAGGAAGGAGACGGCGCCGGGGCCGTGAATCTGCTTTCCGGTCACGCGGTCCGCTGCCGAAGCCGACTTGTCGCACAGGCCAGGAAGCTTCTTTCGCAGCGCGATCAGCCCCTTGTAATAATCCACAAGGTCCTTCCGCTCCTCTGCCTGCTTCCATCGGAGCATATTGATCTCCGGAGAACTCATAAAGCTGTTGTCATCCCCCAGCTTGGTACGGCCAAACTCTTCTCCCGCCTGCAGGAACAGGTAGCCCTGACAGGTAAAGCAGATGAACGCCGCCAGCTTGTTGGCCTCCAGCACATCCTCATAATTGTTATAAAATACCGTCTCTTCAATTGCCCGGTTTACAAATAACTCCTTGTGCATGGACAAAAGCAGCTTGTCCCAGAGAGTAAAATTATCGTGGGCGGACACATAATTGATAATCTGCGCACAGCTTACCGGCTGAAAATCCTCTGCGCCATCCTGCCATCCGGTTACAGCGTTCAGGACCTTTTCCTCCAGCCCCGGCTCTCCGTTTACAAAACCCTTTTCCTCTTCGTAGAATACATGTCCCTTCAGGACGTCTCTCGTATTATCGCTGAATACGCTGATTCCTTCCGACAGATAATGGGTATTCTCCTTCAGTGCGGCCCTGGTCCCCTTCTCCATGGGAGATTCGTCGGCTCTCCAGGGTTCTCCGTATATCATTTTCTCATTTGGTCCGAACGCCTCGTCCAACTCCCGGCGGATCCGGTTCATCAGCTCCACCGTCAGAAGTCCCATCAGGTCAAACCGGAATCCGTCTACATGGTATTCCTTTGCCCAGTACAGGACGGAATCCGCAATGTAGTTATCCACCATGGCTCTTCCTGCCGCCACATCATTGCCGCAGGCGGACCCGTTGGCTAACGTTCCGTCTGCCTCCCTGCGGTAATAATAATCCGGAACCATCCGGTTCAGCCAGGAATCCTCGCTGTAGGTGTGGTTATAAACCACATCCATGATAACCCGCAGGCCGTTCTCATGCAGAGCCTGAATCATCTCCTTGCACTCCCGGATGCGGACATAGCCGTCCTCCGGGTCGGTGGCATAGGAGCCCTCCGGCACATTGTAATTTAAAGGGTCATAGCCCCAGTTAAACTGGGAGTCATCTCCAGCCTCATCTACGGAGCCGTAATCATAGAACGGAAGCAGATGGACATGGGTGATGCCAAGCGCCTTCAGGTGCTCGATGCAGACCGGTTCCCTGCCGTCCTCACCTTTCACCGTAAATGCTTTGTATCTCCCCCGGAATTCATCCGGGATACCGCTTTCCTTATCATAGGAAAAATCCTTGATGTGCAGCTCATAGATAATGCTTTCCGCACCGAGAGCCGGCGCCCGGTCCCGGTCAAAGCCTTCCGGGTCGGTGGCTCTTAAATCCACCACCATGCTCCGGCTCCCGTTGCAGCTGCAGCCCACGGCATAGGGGTCGGCCGTCAATACCGCCTCCCCGTTATTCCAGACTCTGTAATCATAATACTTTCCATAAAGAACCTCCGGCAGCTCCAGCTTCCAGGTTCCGTTTCTGTCCGCAGCCATCTCATGGCTCTCGTACTGCTCTCCCTGTCCGTCCTGATACAGCCGCAGCTCAATCCGCTCCGCAAGCGGACTCCATACCTTGAATATGGTATGGCCGCCTGCGAAGGAAACGCCCAGGTCTTTCCCGTCATAGCTGTATTTTTTATCAAATTCCCGGATACTTCCGATTTGTCCGTTCCTTTTTTTCATGTCCGCCGCTCCACTTTTTCTTCGCTTTTTTCTGCGTTTTCTTTCCTGCTTTTCTTTCGCGAATTTGGGTTTTATTATAATATCCTCTATA
>JAUNPZ010000076.1:11420-14577 GCA_030536455.1 Lachnospiraceae bacterium
CTTTTCTTTCCTGCTTTTTTTGCCCGCCTTTTTCTTATCCCTTTACTGCGCCGGATACGCCTTCTACATAGCATTTCTGCGTCATGAGGAACAGAATTGCAAGCGGAATTGAGATGATCACGCAGCCTGCATAGAACTGGGTATAATAATACTGTTCAAATTCCTTCTCCAGCATCGTCCACAGACCGATTGCAATCGTATAATACTGGGTATCATTGCCCATGATGACCTTTGCAAAAATGTAATCCACCCATGGCCCCATAAATGCCGTGATTAATGTGTATGTGATAATCGGCTTGGACAGCGGAATGGTAATCTTGGTAAATACCTCCCACTTGGTCGCGCCGTCGATGTAGGCAGCCTCGTCGATGGTCTTCGGAATCGTGTCAAAGAAGCCCTTCGCCATATAGAAGCCCAGGCCGGCGCCTCCGGAATACACCAGCACCAGCGCCACCTGCTTTAACACGCCGGTCTCTAAAAATCCCATGCCCTTTAAGATATAATATACGGCAATCATGGACATAAAGCCGGGGAACATTCCCAGGATCAGGGCAATGTTCATAAAGGTCTTGCGCATCTTAAACCGGAGACGGCTCATAACGTAGGATACGCACAGCACGAAAAATGCAGACAGCAGCGTACTGAAAATCGCGATCACCAGGGTATTCATAAACCAGCGGTTGAAGTTGATGATCTCATTGCCGTGAAACAGGTTGATGTAGTTATCCAGTGTAAAGCCTCTCGGCCAGATGTAGCTCTTGTAGGAACCGCCCTCTGCACGGAACGAGGTCAGAATCACATAGAAAATCGGCAGTACCCAGAACGCACTCAGAACCGCCAGCAGTGCATGACAGGCAATATTGGTAATTCTTCTCTTTGCTCTCATTATTGGAATCCTCCCTCATCTTTATAGGAACCGGTCCGCCGATAGGTCAGCAGAGACAGCGTTGCCAGGATCACGAATACCAGAATACCGATAACCGCACCCAGATTGTAGTCCTTCTGCGTAATCGTCAGTCGGTACAGCCAGGTAACCAGAAGGTCCGTCTTACCTGCATAGTAGTAATCCATGGAATCCGGACCGCCTCCCGACAGCAGGAAAATCACGTTAAAGTTGTTGATATTGCCTGCGAATGTAGTAATCAGGGTTGGCGTCATGATAAACATCATATATGGAAGGGTAATCTTCCGGAAAATGGTCGGCGCATTTGCTCCGTCGATTTTTGCCGCTTCATACAGGTCCGCCGGGATGTTCTGCAGGATACCGGTGGTGGACAGCATGGTAAACGGTACGCCAATCCAGATATTGATGCAGATAATGGTAATCTTCGCATACAGCGGATTGGTAAAGAACGGAATGGACTCCGTGGCTCCAATCAGGTTCAGCTCTCTTAAGATAACATTGACCGGGCCGTTGGCATTGAAAATGGTTCTCATGCTCAGCAGGGTTACGAACTGCGGAACCGCGATGGATAAAACAAACATGAATCTCCAGAAGCCTTTCCATCTGGTATCCTTACGGTTAATCAGAAGCGCCAGAAGCATTCCCAGGATATAGCAGCTGAAGGTTGCCATAACAGCCCAGATGAGCGTCCAGGACAGAACCGGCCAGAAGGTGGCCGCCAGCTTGCTTCCCTGTGAGAACATGGCCGCAAAGTTGTCCAGGCCGACCCAGTCGAACAGATTTCCCGGCGGCTGATGGTTGTGGTCGTAGCTGGTAAATGCAATCAGAATCATGAAAATCAGCGGCACGATGGTAAAGCACAGGATTCCGAGAATCGGAAGCGCCAGGAGCGCCGCATGCAGGTTCTCCTCCTTCAGAGAACGCAGGTCATCCTTCAGAGTCGGGATATGCATGCCGTGTTCCTTACGGTACTGGGTGCAGTATGCGCTCTTCATGGACATGACCGCCTCCAGGATAAAGGCTGCCGTCAGCACGATGGTGATCACGCCGTACAGCAGGCACAGCATGGAATCGTCGCCTGCCGAGTATTCATAGATCCCCAGCGCCTCATTAAATACCTCGCCCTGCTCGTTCACGCCAAGTGTGATGAAGTTTTCGATGGCGCGGATGCCAAAAGTGAACAGATAGACCAGATAGGCTGCTTCCACTGCAAGGAATGCCAGACCTCTGACAAACTGTTTATTTACAAGGTTTCCCAGTCCGCAGATCAGGAGCGAAAGCCGGGTAATCATATTGCCGTTCTTGAAAACCTGCCCGATGCCGGCATCCGATGGTCTTCCGAACGCAGCCTCTTTCTTCTTTTTAAAGATTCCCATTGATAATCTCCTTCATAGTCAAAACCACCGGCTTAGCCGGTGGCTTGTTCTGCCCCTATAAGGGGCTATTACCTGCTTGCGCCCGGAAGGCGCACTGAAAGTCTGCCAACTGCACCACATTTTCAGCTGCCCTTAAAAGGGCATATCAGTGCTTTCTTCTTCCGGCGCAGCCCCAAAAGGGGCTTGCTGGTTTGCTTTGACTTCCTACTACCTCTTCAAGAGGTCTATTTCTTGTTTTTCTTCACCGGCTCACCCGTGAACGGGTCGATGTACTCTACCAATGACATCTGGTCATATTCCAAATCCTCTTTAATCTGTTTCTGGATATATGCTTTTATTGCAGATGTATTTTTCCCCACGGTATCAACGAAATAACCACGGCACCAGAAATGCCGATTCCCATACTTATACTTTAAGTTCGCATGTTTTTCGAAGATCATTAGTGAACTTTTCCCTTTTAGATATCCTACTACCTCTGATACCGAATATTTGGGCGGAATCCTCACTAGCATATGAACATGATCTGGCATACATTCTGCCTCGATTATTTCAATTCCTTTTCTTCTGCATAATGTTCCTAAAATATGTCCTACATCTGATCTAATGTCTTTATATATTACTTGACGCCGATATTTTGGTGCAAAAACAATGTGATACTTGCATTCCCACTTCGTATGGGCTAAACTATTGTTGTCCATTTTGGACCTCCTGTGCTTTTTATTTGTGGTTTGCAGACCTACATTTATTTTAGCACAGGAGTTGCTTTAATCTAAAGAACTTCCCTCCCCCTGCATAGCAGGGGGTTTATTTTTACTGTGACACAAATCGAGCAGGAGGCAGATAATTATTTCATCTGCCTCCTGCCGGTTGAGACTAT
>JAUNPZ010000077.1 GCA_030536455.1 Lachnospiraceae bacterium
ACATAGTGCATTTCATTTTCTGTCATAATACGTGATAATGCTTTTTAAGTTTTTAGAATCTGCTCTTAAAAGTCTAAAACACTGAGGTATAGTATGGAGATACAGCTGTTGGCGAATGCCATCATATGTGTCTCCTTTTTTCATGTTTTGCATAAAATCTCTGGAAATAAGAATAATTTTACATATTTTTTAACGCGTTTTTACCGAAATCAGATAGCGGCATTTACATAGCGGTGATAATCTTAACATGAAATTGAGGTGAGTTGGAATGCGGATAGAATTAAAAAATATATGTAAAAATTTTGGAAGTGGTTTTTCGATTACAGACTTGAATATGAGTATCCAATCAAAAGCGTTTACCACTTTTTTGGGGCCGTCTGGCTGCGGCAAGACCACGATTCTTCGTATGATAGCGGGATTGGAAACGCCGGACAGTGGAGAAATCTGGTTTGATGATGCGTGTATATTTTCTTCGAAGCGTCATATCAGTGTATCGCCGGAAAAGAGAAATTTGGGATTTGTATTTCAGGATTTTGCGTTGTGGCCGCATATGAGAATCTACGAAAATGTTGCATTTCCGCTTCGGGCGAGGCATCAGACGAAGGATCTTGACCGGAAGGTAAAGGAAGCGCTGCGAGCAGTACGGCTGGATGGATTTGAAAACCGGTTCCCGGAGCAGCTGTCCGGGGGGCAGCAGCAGAGAGTGGCATTTGCCAGGGCGATTGCCGCCAATCCGCAATGCATTTTATTTGATGAACCGTTATCGGCATTGGATGCGATTTTAAGGGATGAAATGCGAAGTGAGATAAAGCGGTTAACAACACAAATGGGAATTACATCGGTTTTTGTTACCCATGACCAGGTGGAAGCGATGAGCATGAGTGATGAAATCGTGGTTTTGAATCAGGGACGTATCGAACAAAAAGGAACACCGGAGCAGATTTATCAGCATCCAGACAGCCGTTTTGTGGCAAATTTTATTGGTAAATCAAATTGGATTGATAAAAATACCATGTTTCGGCCGGAAACAGTCTGCCTGGAGCCGGATGATAATTGCGAGAGATATGATGCAGAAATTATCGGGCAGCAGTTTTTGGGAAATACTTATGAATTACACCTGGATATGAAGGGAAATCACTGGATTTTACAGGCGCCTGTCAGACAGGAAAGCAAGAAGCTGTCTGTGTATATAGATAAGAAATACATCCAAAAATTTCAGGATACAGGGATAGAGGCCTGAGAGGCCCAGGAGGAAAGCAGATGAAGAATGTGAAGAGAAAAGTGGTAAGCGGAATTGTAATGGCTGTCTGTGCAGCAAGTCTGGCTGCCTGTGGAAGCAAGGCAGAGACGGCAGCGCCTGACATAAGCGCAGCTCCGGCGCAGGAAGCAGCCGGGCAGGAAGGCGAAATGAAGGCAGCAGAAACGAAAGAGGGAGAAACAAAAACGGCAGAAGCTGCAGAGACAGCCGCAGCGGATAAAAAATTGTCCGGCAAGGTTGTGGTTTACATGCCAAGTCCCTCTGGCCTGAATGAAAAGTATGTTGCGGATTTTGAGAAAAAAACCGGCGTCAAGGTAGAGCTGTTCGAGGGAACTACCGGAGAGATTCTGGCAAGATTGGAAGCGGAGAAGGAGAATCCGGCAGCCGATGTTGTGGTTTTGGCATCCTGGTCTGACGGACTTACTTTAAAGGCTGACGGCGGGCTGATGAGCTATGAACCGTTAAATGCGGATAAGCTTTATGATGGCTGGAAGGATGAAGATAATATGCTGTTCGGAACCAGCGCATCTGCGGTAGGCGTCATCTATAACACCACGCTGGTGGATAATCTGGATGCAGATTGGTCAGAACTGGCTGGAAGTGAGTACAAGGATATGCTTGCGATTGCTGACCCGGAAAAATCCGGCTCCTGCAAGGATTTTCTGGCAGGCTATATGTATTCGGCAAAGGAAGACTGGAGCGCATTTGAAGGAATGGCTGAGAATGGGATGGTTGTGCCGGGAGCGAATAAGGCGGCTTTAGAGGCGGTTACGACGGGAGAAAAGGCCATTCTGGTAGCAGGTGTTGATTACAACGCATATTCCAGCATGAAGAAGGGCGAGCCTCTTGCGATTTATTATCCGAAATCAGGAACCGTTATCAATCCACGCCCGGCTATGATTTTAAAGAGCAGTAAAAATGTGGATAATGCGAAAGCATTTGTGGATTATCTGTTAAGTGATGACGCGCAGAAGCTGGTTTCAGACGCATTCCTCCTGCCGGGCCGAAGTGACATTACCTGTGACAACCGGACAAATGTCAATGATATCCCGACTTTGGATACGGACTGGGATTGGATGATGGAGCATGCAGGAGAAATTGCAGCGAAGTTAAATGAATTGTGTAAGTAAAAAAGAGAGAGAGCAGACAGGAATGAAAAGACAGACCGGCAGGCAGGCTGGATATTGCATGATTGCAGCTGTGCTGATGTTTTTAATCGTTGTTCCGATTCTGACAGTATTTATGGAGGCGGTCATGACAGATGGCCGCCTCAGTTTTTCGAATGCTGTAAATGTAATCTGGGACAGCAGTAATCTTCAAACCATAGGAAACTCCATTTTACTGGGAGTACTGGTGGTAATGGTTTCTACCTTGATTGCCACGCCTTTGGCATTTATTTTGGTTCGTACAAAGTTTGCAAAACATAAATGGCTGGATATCGTGCTGATGATTCCATTTATGACACCTCCGTACATATCATCAATGGGGTGGATTTTGTTTATGCAGAAGAGAGGGCTGTTTCAGCAGCTGTTTCCCTGGACCGGAAACTTATCCGAGTCATTTTTTTCCTTATTTGGGTTGACGCTTGCGATGAGCTTCCATGTGTTTCCGTTCATGACTACAATTCTGAAAAATGCAATCATGAAT
Organism: Lachnospiraceae bacterium; assembly: GCA_030536455.1. GTDB lineage: Bacteria > Bacillota > Clostridia > Lachnospirales > Lachnospiraceae > Caccovicinus. The sequence continues at coordinate 2,906 of JAUNPZ010000077.1, forward strand.
ATAAATGGCAGCCTGGAGGAGAGCGGAGCTGTGTTTGGCGGCAGTGTGTGGTACCGGCTGAGACGGATTACGATGCCGCTTCTGACGGGAAACTATGCAATCGGGATGCTGCTGGTATTCGTAAAGACGTTGTCCGAATATGGAACCCCGGCTACCTTGGGAAAACGGATTGGCTTTTATGTTTTTACTACCGATATTCACCGGTATGCAGCCACGGCTCCGATTGATTTTGGAAAAGCATCCAGCTTGTCCAGTATTCTGGTAGGAATCTGCATGATTATGTGGTTCCTTCAGAACAGGATTACTTCCAGAAACACATTTAATCTGGTTGGAGGAAAGGGGCGGAGGCAGGAATCCGTTTCGAATAAGAGAATTGTGACGGTTTTCAGTGGTATCTATATTGGAGCAGTTCTTCTTTTCTCCATCGGCATCCCCTATTTTTCCGTTATTGTCACTTCCCTGATTCATCTGCGGGGGTATGGTCTGGCGCCTGGAAACTTTACGCTCGGACATTATGCGGAATTATTCATGGATAATCCGAAAGGGGTGAGGGCAGTTCTGACGAGTCTGGGGCTTGCTTCCGCATCGGCAACGATTGCCAGCATCCTGGGCACCTGTGTGGTAGCCAGTATCCAAAAGGCAAAGCATTGGAAAAGGCTGATTGAAGGCGAGAGTCTTCTTCCGGAGATGATTCCCAATATTGTACTGGTAATCGGCCTGATGCTGTTCTGGAATAAGATATATCGCTTTTTACCGCTGTATAATACCCTTGGATTTATGGTTCTTGTGTATGTGGTAATGTTTTTGCCGTATACCATCCAGTATGTGTCTTCTTCTATGATACAGATTGGAAAAAATCTGCAGGCAGCGGGGCAGATCTGCGGAGGAAGCCGGCTTTATGTTTTTCGAAGAATTACCCTTCCGCTGGTTTTAAAAGGAGTCATCAGCGGCTGGATGATGATTTTTATCATATCATTTCGAGAACTGGTGGCGTCAAGCCTGATTGCTCCGCCGAATGTATTGACAGTTTCAACTTTTATTGTACGGGAATTTGAGCAGGGAAGCGTATCGGTAGGAATGGCAATGGCGGTCATCTGTGTCCTGCTGACTACGACTGCATTAATTATCCTGAACCGTCTGGTTGACCGGGAGAAGGGGAAAAATGTCTAAATCGATAAGAAAAGCCGAGGCAGAAGAAATCTTTCACAGCCGGCAAGCGTATCATGGGGGGAGCTGGGCTGCACATTCCCAAAATACGGCATTGGCTGCGGAGCGGATCGCCGATAAAATCCAGCTAGACAGTGAGCTGGCGTATTGCATGGGCCTGCTGCATGACATTGGAAGAAGCTTTACCGATGGACAGTTCCGGCATATTACCTGCGGCTTTGCGTATATGAATACAATCGGGCATCCGGACATTGCGGATATCTGCCTTTCCCATTCCTTTGCCGTGCAGGATATTTATTCTTATGTCGGAAATATGGACATCAGCAAGGAGGAACAGAAACGGTTTCAGGAACTTCTTCAGAAAAGAAAATATACCGAATATGATAAATTGATTCAGTTATGCGATGCAGTCGCTGTGGATACCGGATTTGTGCTGCCGGAGCAGAGGTTTGTCGGTCTGTCGTTTCGATATGGTTTTAATGCATTTACCATTCAGAAATGGAAAGCCGTTTTAAGGATAAAAGAAGAGATAAATGCGAAGCTGAGACAGGATGTAAATGTATTTTTGAATCAATAGAAATGGGTCTGTTTCTTGAAAAAAATTGACAAAAGCAGCGAATCATATTATATTTAAAAACGATTGATGAAAGAAGAATGCTGGATTTATGCGGCTTACGGTGTTTTGCAAATGCCAGAAATTCGATAGGAATGAAAGAAGATGTGAAAAATGAGAGGAATTGGAACACTCATCAACGTTGCCTGTATTCTGTTAGGCGGAATCGCAGGCTGCATAGCAGGGAACCGCTTAAAAGAGAATATCAGAGAGACCCTTATGACGATGACCGGAATCGGTGTGATTGTTCTGGGTATGGGAGGAGCGATGGCAAAAATGCTGTCGATTTCTGACGGGAATCTGGTTTCCGGTGGAACGATTATGATGATTGTAAGTCTGGCGGCTGGAACATTGATTGGGGAGATCCTTCAAATTGAAGACAAGATCGTTAAATTTGGAGAATGGTTAAAGGTGAAAAGCCACAGCACCGGAGACAGCGCGTTTGTAAATGGATTTGTAACAGCTTCCTGTACCGTATGCATCGGAGCCATGGCGGTTATTGGCGCGATACAGGACGGAATCAGCGGCGATTATTCCGTTCTGGCAGCAAAAGGGGTAATTGATGCGATTATTATCTGCATCATGGCTGCGGCACAAGGCAAAGGGTGTATTTTCTCGGCCATCCCGGTAGGAATCTGGCAAGGCACCTTGACCGTGGCGGCTATGCTGGCAGGAGATTTTCTGCCGGTAACTGCTTTGGATAATTTGTCCTTTGTCGGCTCTGTGCTGATTCTCTGTGTTGGTGTTAATCTTGTTCGGGAAAAGCAGATTCGTGTTGCCAACGTGCTTCCCTCAATTCTAATAGCCGTTATTTGGGGCCTTTAAAAGGATTATAAAGAAATCAGAATGAACGGAACATCCCCTGCATACCATGTAAAAACAGGTTTTGCGGGGGATTTTCCGTGAAAGATTATATTGAAGAGCGGGCTGTGGCCATCGCCAATTACATCATAGACCAAAACGCGACTGTGAGGCAGACGGCGAAGAAATTTGGGATAAGCAAGAGTACGGTACATAAGGATGTCACCGACCGCCTGGAGCACATCAACCCCTCCCTTGCCGCCCGGGCCAGAGTGGTTTTGAACATCAACAAGTCGGAGCGCCATATCCGGGGAGGCATGGCGACAAAAGAAAAATATCAGCACCGGCTGCAGATTTGCAGCCGGGAAGAGTCATAATGCGTTTTGCAATCTGAGCAGCAAGCTGTCCTGCCGCCGTGCAGGGCAGCTTTTTTTCATCGGATACCACTTCTGTGTCCCTCCCCTCCCCTGAATTCCGCCTTCCTTTCAATTGAAAATAAAAAACTGAATAATCTTCCAAATATTTGAAATTGTATAAAAGTTATATTTAGTTTATAAAATATATACAAAAAATATATAAAATGTAGTATAATAACATACATCGAGGCGGCGGGGAGATGCCTGCTGTCCGAATACAATTCAATGAAGGGAGAAAACGTACATGGTAGGAATTATTCTTGCTAGTCATGGTGGTTTCGCAGAAGGCATCAAGCAGTCCGGAGCTATGGTTTTTGGAGAGCAGCCGAATCTGGCAGCGGTTACTCTGCAGCCCAGTCAGGGACCGGAAGATGTGAAACGCCAGATGGAAGAGGCCATCGCCTCTTTTGAAAACCCGGATGAAGTGTTATTTTTGGTTGATCTTTGGGGCGGAACCCCGTTCAACCAGGCAAATGGTCTGCTTGCCGGACATGAGGACAAGTGGGCGATTGTAACCGGACTGAATCTTCCTATGCTGATTGAGGCGTATGCGCTGCGGATGGGAATGGATAGTGCGCAGGAAATCGCAAAGATGATTACCCCAAGCGGCAGGGACGGCGTGAAGATTTGTCCGGAATCGTTAGAGCCGAAGAAGGAGGCTCCGGCAGCGGCGCCGGCCGATAACGGTCAGCCGAAGGGAGCGCTGCCTCCGGGAACGGTCGTTGGAGATGGAAAGATTAAATATGTGCTGGCCCGTATCGACTCCCGTCTGCTCCACGGACAGGTTGCAACGGCCTGGTCCAAGACCACGCAGCCGAACCGGATTATCGTGGTATCGGACGGTGTGGCCCATGATGACCTGCGTAAGAAGCTGATTACCGAGGCGGCTCCGCCAGGTGTAAAGGCGAACGTGGTTCCGGTGGACAAGATGATTCAGGTGGCGAAGGACCCGCGTTTTGGCGGAACCAAAGCGCTGCTGCTGTTTGAAACCCCACAGGATGCCTTAAGAGCCATCGAGGGCGGTGTAGACATCAAAGAACTGAATATCGGTTCCATGGCCCATTCTGTAGGCAAGGTGGCGGTGAGCAAGGTGCTGTCCCTGGGAAATGATGATGTGAAGACATTTGAAAAGCTGAAATCTCTTGGCGTGAAGTTTGATGTGCGGAAGGTTCCATCCGACTCCAGAGACAATATGGATGAAATCGTCGCAAAGGCAAAAGCGGAATTAGGAAAGGCATAAAGATAGGAGGTTTGAACATGTCAGTTGTTTCAATGATATTAGTATTAGTAGTTGCATTTCTGGCCGGTGTGGAAAGTGTTACCGATGAATTTCAGTTCCATCAGCCATTAGTAGCATGTACCTTGATCGGTCTGGTGACCGGTAATCTGGAAGCGGGCATCGTATTAGGCGGAAGCCTTCAGATGATCGCCATGGGCTGGGCCAATATCGGCGCGGCAATCGCACCGGATGCCGCGCTGGCTTCCGTTGCTTCTGCAATCATCCTGGTTCTGGGCGGACAGGGCACAGCCGGTGTTTCCACTGCAATCGCAGTTGCAATCCCGCTGGCAGTAGCCGGTCTGTTCCTGACCATGATCGTTCGTACTCTGTCCGTAGCATGTGTTCACCGGATGGATGCAGCCGCTGAAAATGCAGATTTAAAGGGCGTTCAGATGTGGCATATTATTGCAATTATTATGCAGGGCCTGCGTATTATGATTCCGGCAGCCGCTCTGTTATTCATCCCGGCCGCAACCGTTCAGGGCTTCTTAGAGTCCATGCCGGCATGGCTGACCGATGGTATGGCAATCGGCGGCGGTATGGTAGTAGCAGTTGGTTATGCGCTGGTTATCAACATGATGGCAACCAAGGAGGTATGGCCGTTCTTCGTAATCGGCTTCTGCCTGGCAGCGATTTCCAACCTGACTCTGATTGCACTGGGCGCAATTGCAATCTCCTTTGCGCTGATTTATCTGAAGCTGTCTGAAAGCGGCGGTGGAAATGGCGGCGGCGGTAACGTAGGCGACCCGCTGGATGATATTCTGAATGATTATTGATTGTGAGGAGGGAATGGAAAATGGCAGAAAAAATTACATTAAGTAAGAAAGATCGATTATCTGTTGCATGGCGTTCTACCTTCCTTCAGGGCTCCTGGAACTATGAGCGTATGCAGAACGGCGGCTGGTGCTTCGCAATGATTCCGGCTATCCGCAAATTATATCCGAACAAAGAGGAACAGAAGGCCGCGTTAAAGCGCCACCTGGAATTCTTTAATACTCAGCCATTCGTGGCTTCCCCGGTTCTGGGTGTTACCCTGGCGCTGGAGGAGGAGCGTGCCAATGGCGCTCCGGTGGATGATGTGGCGATTCAGGGTGTAAAAATCGGTATGATGGGACCGTTAGCCGGTGTCGGCGACCCGGTATTCTGGTTCACCGTTCGTCCGATCCTGGGCGCGCTGGGCGCATCCTTAGCGATGACCGGCAACATTCTGGGCCCGATTCTGTTCTTCGTCCTGTTTAACGTGATCCGCTGGGCATTCATGTGGTATACCCAGGAATTCGGCTACCGTGCAGGAAGCAAGATCACCGAGGACTTATCCGGCGGTCTGCTGCAGAAGATTACCAAAGGCGCATCCATCCTCGGCATGTTCGTCCTTGGCGCATTGATTCAGAGATGGGTGTCCATCAACTTTAAACCGGTTGTATCCACCGTCAAGCTGGATGACAAGGCATTTATCCACTGGTCCGAGCTTCCGGCAGGCGGCGAAGGCATCCAGCAGGCATTTATGCAGTACACCTCCGGCATGTCCCTGACTCCGGAGAAGGTAACCACCCTGCAGAGCAACTTCGATTCTCTGCTTCCTGGTTTAATGCCGTTGCTGCTGACTTTGCTCTGCATGTGGCTGTTAAAGAAGAACGTATCTCCAATCGTTATCATCCTTGGCCTGTTCGTAGTTGGTATCCTGGGACATCTGGTTGGACTGCTGTAGGACAGGAAGAAAAATATGGTGAAATCACTCAATACAAAGGTGGACCTGGTAGTAAACGGGTCCTCCTTTCAGGGATTGAATTCCTATGGGAAAATCATGATTGGCGATAAGGCATTTGAGTATTACAATGACCGGAATGTGGCGGATTTTATCCAGATTCCGTGGGAAGAGGTGGATTATGTGATTGCCTCCGTTTTGTTCAAGGGGAGATATATACCGCGTTATGCGATACGGACAAAGCGAAGCGGCACCTTTACTTTTGCCTCGAAGGAACCGAAGAAGGTACTCCGCGCGGTGAATCAGTACATTCCAAAGGAACGGATGGTTCATTCCCTGAGCTTTTTCCAGGTATTAACGAGAGCGGTGAAAAACCGGTTTGGAAAAAAGAAGATGCAGGATTCGCATGAAATGTGAATCGTTACGAAAATGATATGGATTCTGGGGAGTATTGAAAACCCGGAGCGGGAACGCATAAGCGCCTGCTCCGGTTTTTTGCTGTGATTAATTGTGATTAATTGACGCCGGAAACCATAAACTCCACATCGCCTTCTACGGTGTAGGTGCCGTATCCGCAGGGCAGGATCAGGTTCATGCCCTTCTTCACGGCGGTCCCGTCGATGGTACCTTCCCCGTCAATGATGCTGAGCATCAGGAACGGCTGGTCCTGCTCAAAGGAAACCTTTTTGGTGACATGTACTTTGGTAACGCTGTAGAACGGACATTTCACCATCTTTTCTGCCTGGAAGCCTTCGCCGTCTACGGTCTCGTGTTCCTGGGACTGCTCCTCATAAGGACAGGTGATGACGTCGATGCTCTTTGCCAGATGAAGCTCTCTTGGCTGCCCGTTCTGCAGACGGTCATAATCATAGAGACGGTAGGTGATGTCGCTGCTCTGCTGGATTTCCAGAATCAGACTGCCGCCGCGGATGGCGTGAACGGTTCCTGGATTGATCTGGAAGAAATCGCCCTTGTGAAGCGGGCGGATTTTGATTAAATCCATCCATCTCCGGTCATCAATCATCTGCTTTAATTCTTCTTTTGTCTTTGCGTTGTGGCCCACTACGATGGTGCTGTCCGGCTCGCAGTCCAGTACATACCAGCACTCGGTTTTGCCTAAAGAGCCGTTCTCATTCGCGGCCGCATAGGCATCGTCGGGATGCACCTGGATGCTTAAATGGTCCTTCGCATCGATAATCTTAACCAGAAGCGGGAACACCTCTCCGGGAAGGTTTCCGAACAGCTCCCGGTGGCTGTCCCACAGCCAGCTTAAAGTATGTCCCTTGTATTCACCGGCGGCAATTCTGCAGTCGCCGCTCTTGTGTGCGCTGATTACCCAGCCTTCACCGGTATGGTCGCTTGGAATGTCGTAGCCGAAGACGGTGTTTAACTTGCTGCCGCCCCAGAGAACCTCCTTGAATACCGGCTCCAGTAAAATCATGTTTCCCATAGCTGCTTCCTCCATTGCGGTTCATGCCGAATCTACAGGCTCTTAACCGCCTTTACGATATCCTCCGGAGTCAGATTGTACTCCTTTAATAAGTCAAATGGCTTTCCGGACTGGCCGAAGCGGTCCTGTACGCCGATCTTTGCAAACTTGAAATCCCCATTGCCCAGGAGAGCCGATGCGACTGCATCGCCTAAGCCGCCGATGATGGAATGCTCCTCTGCCGTTACCACTTTTTTGCACTTCTTTGCGTAGGTTAAGATGGTTTCCACATCCAGAGGCTTGATGGTGTGTACGTTTACAACCGCTGTGCTCATGCCTTCTGCCTCCAGAGCAGCAGCGGCCTGAAGGGCAGCGTCTACCATGATGCCGCAGGCAAATACGACTGCGTCCGTACCGTCACGAAGCACGTTTGCTTTGCCAATCTCGAATGGCATATCCATCTCCAGGATTGGGGAAGGCATACGGGCCATACGAAGGTATGCAGGGCCCTGCATCTCGGTCATAGCCTTTACGGCGCGCTTGGTTTCATTGGCATCACAAGGCACGATAACGGTCATGCCGGGAATCACACGCATCAGGGCGATGTCTTCGATGGCCTGATGGCTGCCGCCGTCCTCGCCTAAGGTAACGCCTGCGTGGGACATGGCTAATTTTACATTAAATCCGGCGTAAGCACAGCCGTTTCTCACCTGGTCGTAAGCACGGCCGGTTCCGAAGATGGCGAAGGTGCTTGCGAATGGGATATAGCCCATGGAAGCCAGACCGGCTGCCATGTCAATCATGTTTGCTTCCGCGATTCCGGCGTTGAAGAAACGCTCCGGGAACTTGTCTGCAAACTTGTAGGTCATCGTAGAGTGGGATAAATCGGCGTCCAGAACTACGATTTTGTCATTTACCTCTCCTAATTCTGCTAATGCCTCGCCGTAGGCAACACGAATGGCTTTCTTCTCGCTCATGATCAGTCCTCCAATTCCTTTAATGCCTGCTGGCGTTCTTCCTCGTTCGGGCCTTTGCCGTGCCAGCCTACCTGGTTTTCCATATAGGATACGCCCTTGCCCTTTACGGTGTGGGCCAGAATGCACTTTGGCCTGCCGGAAACCGGCGCGTCGAAGGCATCGCTTACCTGCTGTAAGTCGTTGCCGTCCGCAACCTCGATTACCTCAAAGCCGAATGCGGTGAACTTATCCTTAATGCTTCCCAGGCTCATAACCTGGTCATTCGCGCCGTCAATCTGAAGGCCGTTGTTGTCGATGATAACGGTCAGGTTGTCCAGCTTGTAGTGAGCTGCTGCCATAGCCGCCTCCCATACCTGGCCTTCCTGAAGTTCACCGTCGCCAAGAAGGGTGTAAACCTTCACGCCCTGTCCGGCCAGTCTGGCGCCTAAGGCCATGCCGACTGCGATGGATACGCCCTGTCCTAAGGAACCGGTGGAAGCATCCACGCCCGGACACTTCTTAACGTCCGGATGTCCCTGAAGGATTCCGTTAATCTGGCGGAAACTCTTGAACTGGGCTTTGTCGAAGAAGCCTCTCTCAGCCAGCACGCCGTAGTAGCCAGGCGCTGCATGACCCTTGGATAATACAAAACGGTCACGGTTTTCCATCTTTGGATTTGCAGGATCAATGTTCATCTTGTCAAAAAATAAAGTTACCATAATTTCTACAGATGATAAGGAGCCGCCCGGATGACCGGAAGCTGCATCTGCAGTTAAGTTAATAATGTCGCGGCGGACTGCCCGGCAAGTTTTCTCTAAACTTGCAATATTCATGGTGTTGACCTCCATCTCTATCGAAGCATATATTCAGGTTGAATAACAAGCTTATTTTTCGTAGTTATCGCAAAAATAAGCGCAATCATTTTCAGAATATCAAAAAACACTGCCTTTGTCAATGAAAGGGGAAAGAAACTTGAAAAAAGGGAAAAATGTCGAATTAAAACTACAGAAACTGGATATTTGCATCAAAAAACTGGAAATTTTAGAATACTTTTAGAAACACCGATGTGGATTTATGGTATACTTAAGTGTACGAGAAAAGAGAGAGACCACAGCGAGAGAACAGGAGGCAAAGCTTTATGAAACTGAAAACCCGTCTGGCAACCGCTTTCCTGACCATAACGATTGTTCCGCTGGCTTTGATTTTTATGGCAATCATCGGCCTGTCCAGCTATCAGGCCCAGTCCTTCCGAAAAGCATACGGATTGAATGAGACGGTCGAGCTGCTGTCCGGAAATTCCATGCAGATATTTAACCGTCTGACCCAGAAGACGCAGGCGGAAATCCGGGCCATCTTAAAGGTCAGCCCGGAGAAGTTTGAGGACCAGGCTTACCTGGAGCAGCTGAACCAGAAGCTGCAGAGCCATTATGCATATCTGATCGTGAGAAAGGGAGAGGATCTGATCTTCATCGGGGATGAGAATCAGACGGACGAGGAAAAGCTCCATGAGGTATTGCCGGAATATGCCATCCTGAATGCGGAGGTGGCCGGAGGCATCTATCTGGACGGAGATACCCAGCATCTGATCAAGCAGATTGATTTCCGGTTCCCGGATGAGAGCAGCGGCTCTGTGTTTATCGTCTCCAGAGTGGATTATCTGGTGCCGGAGGCCAAGTCCATGATCATCGAGATGTTTGTGGCCGGCGTATCCATCCTGGTGGTGGCAGGAATGCTCCTTACCATGTGGATTTACCGTTCGATTCTGATGCCGTTAAACAAGCTTCAGGAGGCCACGAAGCAGATTCGGGACGGCAATCTGGATTTTGCCCTGGAGGTGGAGGACGAGGATGAGATCGGGCAGCTCTGCCAGGATTTCGAGGAGATGCGGATCCGCCTGAAGGAATCCGGCGAGGAGAAGGTGGAGTATGACCGCGAGAGCAAGGAGTTGATCAGCAACATTGCCCATGATTTAAAGACGCCGATTACGGCCATCAAGGGCTATGCGGAGGGCATCATGGACGGCGTGGCTTCCTCACCGGAGCGGCTGGACAAGTACATCCGCACCATTTATAACAAGGCCAATGACATGGACCGGCTGATTGACGAGCTGACCTTTTATTCCAAGATTGATACCAACAAGATTCCCTATACCTTTTCCAAGATTAACGTGGCCCAGTATTTTAAGGACTGTACCGACGAGGTGGGGCTGGATATGGATTCCAAGGGAATCGAGCTGGGATATTTTAATTATGTAGATGACGATGTGATGGTGATTGCCGATGCGGAGCAGATGAAGCGGGTGGTCAACAACATCATCGGAAATTCAGTAAAGTATTTAGATAAGAAGAAAGGCATTATCAACATCCGGATTAAGGATGTGGGCGATTTCATCGAAGTGGAGATTGAGGACAATGGACGGGGCATCGCGGTAAAGGACCTGCCCAACATCTTCGACCGCTTCTACCGGGCGGATTCTTCCCGGAATTCCTCTAAGGGAGGAAGCGGAATCGGCCTTTCCATTGTAAGAAAAATCATCGAGGACCATGGAGGAAGGATCTGGGCCACCAGCAAGGAAGGAATCGGCACGGAGATTCACTTTGTTCTCAGAAAATATCAGGAGGTAATACAGGAATGAGCAGAATACTCATCATCGAAGACGAAGAGACCATAGCGGAGCTGGAGAAGGATTATCTGGAACTCAGCGGTTTTGAGGTAGAGATTGAGAATGACGGAACGGCCGGTCTGGAGCGGGGACTTGCGGAGGATTTTGATCTGTTTATCCTGGACCTGATGCTTCCGGGAACCGACGGATTTGAAATCTGCCGCCGCATCCGTGAGGTGAAGAACACCCCGATTCTTATGGTGTCGGCAAAAAAAGAAGACATCGACAAAATCCGCGGCCTTGGTCTTGGGGCCGATGACTACATCACCAAGCCATTCAGCCCCAGCGAGATGGTGGCCAGGGTGAAGGCCCATATGGCGCGGTATGAGCGGCTGATCGGCAGCGGCATGCCGGTGAATGATGTGGTGGAAATCCGCGGCTTGAAGATTGATAAGACCGCCCGCCGTGTGTGGATCAACGGGGAGGAGAAGAATTTTACCACGAAGGAATTCGACCTTTTGACCTTCCTGGCCCAGAATCCGAACCATGTATTTACCAAGGAGGAGCTGTTCTCGAAAATCTGGGATATGGAATCGGTTGGGGATATCGCTACCGTGACGGTTCATATCAAGAAGATTCGGGAGAAAATCGAGTTTAATACGGCAAAACCGCAGTATATCGAGACGATATGGGGAGTGGGATA
>JAUNPZ010000078.1:0-10414 GCA_030536455.1 Lachnospiraceae bacterium
GGCGCCTGGGTCGGTGCCTGAGTCGGAGCCTGGGTTTGTCTTGGGGCCTGGGTCTGGTTCGCCGGGTTTCTTCCCTTACTGATTACCAGGTTTACCACATCACCCTTCTTTACTTCCGCGCCCTGCTCCACGCTCTGCGAGATCACCTCTCCGGCTCTTACAGAATCGCTGTATTCCTCCTTCACGGAGCCAACCGTCAGGCCAAGGTCTTCGATAATCTTCCTTGCGCCGTCCTCTGTCTCCAGCTTCACATTCAACATGTAAATCTTTTCTGCGCCCTTGCTGATGCGGACCGTGATGTAGGAGCCCTTATTGGCTTCCTTTCCGGCTTCCGGACTCTGGCCTAATATGGTTCCCTCCGGCTCGTCGCTGGTTTCCTCTACCCAGTTGATCAGGAAGCCTTCCGCCTGCAGCGCTGCCTCTGCCTCGCTCCGGCTCGTTCCGGCTACATCCGGAACGACTACCTGTACGGATGCATCGCCTTCCTGCATCTCATCATTGACACAGACGGTAATCACGATTTCCTTGTCCAGCTCGATATTCGCTCCCTGCTCCTCGCTGATATCCAGAATGGAGTTGTACACGCCGCTTTCCCGGCTTTCCTTCACCTGAATGTTGGTAAATCCGGCCTCCTTAAGAAGCGCTTCCGCCTCCTCCTTCAAAAGACCCTTAATCGTAGGAACCACGCCCTTCTCGGCTCCCATACTGATCCATACCACCAGCTCGGTGTTCTTCACCACCGAATTGCCTTCCTTCTGGTCCTGATAGGAAATCATATCCTGCGGCACTTCCTTGGAATACACCATCTTATCCCTTGACATGCCAAGCTCCTGGCTGTGAAGCAGGGTTTCTGCCTCGTCCACCTGCTTGTTTACCACGTTGGGGACGCGGACCATGTCCTTGGCCAGGCTGCTCCGGTTCGTGATAAAGGAGAATTTGATCACGCCGCTGATGATAAGCGCCGCAAATATGGCGGCAGCGGCGGTTCCGATGCCGGCCAGAGCGAAAATCCACTTCGGAATGGCTCCCACATCATTTTTCGTTCTGGTAATGGCCCGCTCCTTTACCTCCGCAGACATCAGCTCCTTGGAAAACTCCTCCATCGTCTGGGTACGGTCCTGAATCTTCACATGCAGCGCGTTCATCAGCGCCGTTTCCATGGGTTTGGACAGCTTTACGCCCAGCTTGGAAGGTCTTTTCAGCTCATCCTTCACGCTGCGCTCCATGGCATCCTCCGGCGTCACGCCAGTCAGCATCTTGTAAAGCGTTGCGGCCAGCGCATATACATCCGTCCAGGTTCCCTGATCTCCCCGGCTCCGGTACTGCTCCTCCGGGGCGTAGCCCGGCTTAATGATGACCGACAAGCTTTTGCTGTGCTTGGTGGTCGCATACCGCGCAGCACCAAAGTCCAGAAGCTTTACCTGCAGAAGCTCCGGATTCTCCGGATTCAGAACATAGATGTTATCCGGAGCAATATCTCGATGCAGGATTCCGGTCTTATGTACCGCCTCCATCGCCGCCGCAATCTGCAGAATGACCGGAACAGCCAGGTCCGGAGACATCCTTCCATGGCTTTCCAGATATTCCTTTAATGACATGCCCTCCAGAAATTCCATCACGATATAGGAGGTTCCATTCGCCTCAAAACAGTCGTAAATCTGCACGATTCCCGGAATCGATTCAAACTTTGCCAGCCGTTTCGCTTCATCCAGCGTCTTCAGCAGGCCCTCCCGAAACTGCTCTTCCTTGTCTCCGGAATAGACCGTAATCTTCTGCTGCGTAGGCATACGGGTCGCAAACTCACTTGGCAGATATTCCTTGATTGCCACCTTTCGCTGCATCACCCGGTCCAGTCCCACATAAGTGACGCCGAAGCCGCCGAAGCCCAGCACCTTTCCTATGATATAACGGTTCTTTAAGAGAGAACCCGGCGGAATATGATAGGACTGCTTCGGCGGTGTATTCACCGCATATCCGCAGTAAGGACAAATGTCGTACCTGGAATCATATTCCTTCATACATCCTAAACACAATCTTTTCATAATTACCCTCTGTTGCTTTTTTCACAGCTGCCTCATACCTTCCCAGCTGCTTTTTTCACTTTTTTACATTCTGCGTGGATACGGCAGCCCTTTCCAGCTGAGCCAAATCTCTCACAAACTGTGACGCACAGCTGACCGAACGCAATTTTCAAACACGCTCTAAAGCGCATTTACCACCAGAAAAATCACCACTGCAAGAATGATAACCGCTGCCGCAATTCCGATAACCGCCCACGGAGAAATCCTATGCCCGGTTCCTGAACCGTTCTTTCCCCCGTTCTTTTTCCCGAAGCTGCTTTTTCCATTCCCCGGCTTGGTCCGTCCGGCTGCTCCCAGACTCAGTTCCTCCTGGAACTGTCTCAAATCCGGGGTTTCGCCGGACAGCGCTCTCTTTAAGGCGGAAACCAGCGGCTTCTTTAACGCCGTTCGATTTCCGGACAAAGCTCTCTGCATGGATTTTTCATCTGATACCTCGATTCCGGTCAGCAGCCAGACGAACATAGAGGCCAGCCCGCTCACATCCCGGCGGACTCCATCCATCCGGCCTCCTGCGCCCGACAGCCGCTTCTCCGCCTCCGCTTGCGGCGCCTGGCATTTTTGTCCCGGCAGGATACCTTCCGCGCCCGACATCTGCTTCTCCGCTCCCGCTTGCGGCGCCTGGCATTTTTGTCCCGGCAAAATACCTTCCGTTCCCGCTGCCAGCTCTTCTGCCTCCGTCATCGGCATCCAGCCGCCAAAATCCGTCAGAATCACCTTCCCGTCCTTCGTCATCCGGAACGCATCGATTCCCAGCATACCATGGAAACCGCCGCTCTTATGCACCTTTGCCGCCGCATCGATTCCGGCCTGCAGAAGCACCATCGCCTCCGGCTCCGAAAGCGTCCGGCTGCCGAACCACTCCCGAAGAGACTGGGTCTCCTCCGGATAATCCATCACCGCATAAGCGGTTCCATTCTCCTTCATGCAGGCGTGATAAGTGATGATGTCCTCCTCCCGGTAAAGGCGAATCAGCTCACGGCTTCGGCTGTAAAACTGCTCCAGCCCGGCCTGATACCGCTCCGCCTGGGTATCGTCGGCGCAGAGACGTCCGTCCATTGCCCGCACCGCGCAGTCCCTGGGGAAATACTCCTGAATCTGCACGGTCCGCTTAAACAGCGCATCCCAGCCGATATAAAACACATCCTCTGCCCGCTCTCTCAGCACAGCTCCTACTATGTACCTTCCCTGGAGAACCTCCCCCAGCGGAAAATACGCGCTTCCCGGTTTCGACCGCTCTTTGGAAAAGCCGCAGAAGGGACATCCCTTCTTCTGGTCCTCCGGGTATTCTTTCATACAATTCAGACATCGTTTCATGGATTTGGATTCCCCCCGTATTCCATCGTCAGGCACTCCAGCTCATCCAGAACATCCTGGAATTCATCATTGCCCTCTACATACGTTTTCATCATGTTTTTATTCAGCGGCAGGCCGTTGCCGTTCCGAAGATTAAACACATCCTGCGCCGTCTCTCCGGCCAGATAGAAAAGCAGGCTGTCAGAAGCCTTCTTCTCCGCCGCATCTGAATCTCCCCGGATGCTCCAGATATGGGTAAACCGGCCCTTCACAGCGCCCTGCTTCTGAAGCTCCTTCAACACGACCATCTTGTAGATGCCGCCCAGGCTGGCCCGGACCGCCTCGTAATCGTCCGTGTCGCCCAGATAATACGCCGTTTCTCTCCGCAGGAACGGTTCGTATCCCATCTGCCCGTCCTCCACGGCAAATGCCCCGTCCTCCGCCGAAGCGCCGAATGCCTCCCGGTACATCCTGGCATCCTTTGCGCTCACGCAGTAACTTGGCTCGCCCTCCAGCTCCAGGTCCTCAAGGCTCGTAATGGAAGCCGGAATGGATTCCTCCTTTACCAGATAAGTGTTTACATACAGCACCGGAGCGCAGAAGGACACCGGTATCTGCTTCTTCGCCGCCTCAAAATACGACTGAAACTCCTCACTGTCCATAAAGTAATAGTTTTCCTTCTGCAGAGCCTCATAGCAGGTATCCAGACTTCCAAGCTTTTCCCAGATGTCCGAATTCTCCGGAGTAATCCGGCTGCTCTCAAACACATCCGGCGGATTTCCCCCCTCCAGCGCTTCCTCCAGATAAGCGTCATAGTCCCGGCCGGCGTCACAGATCTCAGAGGTCAGCTCCACCTTCTGGAAATGGCTGCTGTATTCCTCCAGCATCTGCCCCAGCATCACCCCGGAATCCTCCAGGGTAATCTGCTTCGTCTCGCCGCCGTTCATGCTTCCGGCCTCCCGGACTTCCTCTTCCTTCAGCCCGTTCACATCCGGCATCAGCACGGAAATCCGGGCCGATACATTATACATGGCCTGCTGCCTGCCCACAAAAAGCATCCCGCAGGTCAGACCCGCGCCTGCAAGAACCGCCGCAATCGAAGCCACGCTGATAATGCGCACCCGCTTCCGGCGCTTCAGCTCCTTCTCCACGCTCAGAACCTTTCCCCGGTTCAAAAGCGCAGCCTGAAACTGGTCTACATTCCGAAACCGCAGCTCCTGGTCCAGGGCCATGGCCCGCATGATGGTATCGCTTAGCTGCTGCGGAATCTCCGGATTAATCCGGTTCGGCGGCTCCAGATGGTCTTCCACCACCCGGTTTACCGACTCCTCCGGCATCCTTCCCGTAACAGAACGGTAAAGTACCGCGCCCACCGCATAAAGGTCCGTCCACGGTCCCTGCTTGCTGCGGCTCCGGTACTGCTCCGGCGGCGCATAGCCCGGCTTCAGGATGATGGACAATGTCTTTTCCTCATCGCCGCTGGCAAATCTGGCCGCGCCGAAGTCAATCAGCTTCACCTTATAGTTTACCCCGCTGGCATCCGCAACCGGAACCGGAACCATAAAGATATTATCCGGGCTGATATCACGGTGGATGATTTTTTCCTTATGAATCTCCTTTAACGCATCCAGCACGGAAAGCACCACATGCACCGCCGTGCCGCAGTCCACCCGCCCGTTATGCTGGGCGATATACTGTTTATAAGAAACGCCATGCAGAAACTCCATGGCGATGTATGCCGTATTATTTTCCTCGAAAAACTCATACACATTTACAATGTTGGGATGTGTATTGAACCTGGCCATATTTCTGGCCTCTGCCAGGAATCGAATCTTGCCGTTCTGGAACTCATCCGCCCGGTTTCCGGAATAGATGATAACCTCCTTCTCGCCGGGAATACGGTTCACGATTCCGTTCGGGTAAAACTCCTTGATCGCCACCATCTTATCCAGTGCGGTATCCCACGCCCGGTAGGTGATTCCGAAACCGCCGAAGCCCACGGTGGTCCCCACGATGTAATGTCCGTTCAACACCGTTCCCGGATTCAGATGATAGGCCTCCTTCGGCGGTGAACCCGGCACAAAGCCGCAGTAAGGACACACGCCGTAGGATTCCTGAAAGGTATTCATACAGTTCAAACAACGAACCATCTTCTTGTCTCCTCCTACTTCTCCCCGTATTTCATCAGTATGACGGTTGTATTATCCTGCCTTTTTCCGCCATATCGGAGGGCCATCGCAGTCAGGCGGTCCGCCGCTATCGCCATGTCGATGTCATTATCCTGAACCATTCCCAGTATCTGGTCCTCCTCCAGGCTCCGGTAAACGCCGTCGCTGCAGAGCATGATGATATCGCCCGGATTCAGCTCGCAGCTTGTCTTTCCGTAATCAATCAGGCTTAGATGGTCCATGCCGATGTAGCTGGTCAGCGCCTCCGCCTGCCGCGTCTGGCTTTCCTTCTCAAAAAACGTCTGGGTAATGCTTCCCTCCTCCAGCTGCTGCGTCAGCAGAAGCCGGTAATTATGCTCTACATTCAGCGCTTTGATCTGCTTTCCCTGAATCAGGTAAATCTTGCTGTCTCCAACGGAAATCCAGTCCGCCCGGTTCTCCCGGCAGTACACCGCGATCAGGGTCGTCCCGCTTTTCAGCGGCTTCCCCTCCCGGCTCTTTAAGCCGCAGACCGCCTCATCCATCTTGTTCGCTTCCTTCCACAGAAAGCTGGGAATGTCGAACACCGGACCGGCCTTTTCCTTATGAAAATCGCTCTGGAATAATTCCACAGCAGTCCGGCTGGCAAGCTCGCCGCCCTCCATGCCGCCCATCCCATCACAGACTACAGCCGCGGCATCCTGCTCTCCTATATAAAGATATCCAAAGTCCTGCTGGTAATTCCGGCCGCCGATGATGCTGCTGGCCCCTGCCTGAAAGCAGGACTTTCCTTCTGTTCGTTCTTCAATGATATTCATACGCTGCCCCCAAACTTACGCCTCATCCAGCCAGACCGCTACTGCCGAATAATTGTCCATATTTTTTCCCTGGCCGTTCTTTCTCACGACCTCCTCCATCAGACTCAGCCACTCTGCCGGCGATTTGGCCTTTTTCAGAAAATGCTGCATCTTCTTTTCCTCAATCAGCTCCCAGAAGCCATCGGAGCATAAGAGGAATTCCTGCCTTCCGGCCCTGGCCTTCGGCGCCTCAATCTGATACTTCGGGGTATCCCAATCCACGCCCAGCACCCGGAGGAGCCGGTTCCGGTCCGGATGATTCCGAATTTGCTTTTCCTTCAGCTGTCCGGCCGCCACAAGCATCTGGGGAACGCTGTGGTCCAGCGTCCGCTGCTTCAGCTTTCCATTTTCAAAATAATACAAACGGCTGTCGCCGATATGTCCCCACTGGATGAAGTCCTCTCCTATATGCAGAATCACAAGCGTGGTCTTCATATCCTGGGCGTGGTAATCCGCCCGCTGCCCCTCCAGGATCGCGCTCTGGGCCTGTCCGAAGGACCGGTTCATAACGGCTTCCCCGGCTCCGTCTGCCGCAAACACCTGTACCACCGTGTCCACCGCAAGCCGGGAAGCCACCTCGCCCTTTCCATGTCCGCCCAGGCCGTCTGCCAGCACGAAGCAGAATGCGTCCCCGTCCTGATACATGCCCACGCTGTCCTCATTATTCTCTCTGTCACCTGTATTGCTCAGCAAATCGTATCTAACCATATCCATTATTCCTTCCGCCGGTCTTCCATTCCCCTCCGGCTCCTTCTTGTGGTATCATGATGCTTCCAAAATATGCTGAAAAGTATAATATACCTAGATTATACGCTGATTCCCTGGATATATCAATTGAAAAGTTCACAGATTGGCCGGATTACAGCCTGGCCGAAGCACTGCGTTTTTTTAAAAAGGCAGGTGTTTGCATCCTATCCTGCAAAACACCTGCCTTGGCTTTCTCAAAAGACCGTCTCAATCCCGATTCCCTGCATCAGCAGAACATTCTTCACAATCCACTGGAGCATCACCAGCCCCAGCGCGATGTACAGATACACCGGCTTTAAGCGCATACCCCGGAATCTCCTTCCGCTCAGAAGCTCCGCCGTCTTGCATATCCAGAAGCATCCCAGAACAGCCGCTGTGTAAACCACGATCGGGTGGCACCGGAAGCTCTGAAGAATATGCAGATGAAGCAGCGCCACCATCGCTCTCGTGCCACCGCACCCCGGACAGTAATATCCGGTCATCCGGTAAAAGAAGCACAGCGGAAAGGCTTCATGGAGATCCACCTGATAGCTGCGGATCAACGCCGCAGCAGCAGCGAGTATCACAATGCCCACATTCAGCGCGATATAACAGGCATCCTCTGTCTTTCTGTCAAAGTTTTCCATCTGTTGTTCTCATCCTGTCCGCTTTCGCCTGTCTGCGCCGAAACCGATTACAGACCGGCTGCCGCCATCAGGCTTGCTCCGGTGATTACTAACAGAACGGCCGGAATCAGAGAAATGATCGAAGTAACCAGACCGGCAATGGCCATGCCCTTGCCCTTCCGGTGTCCATGTAAGGAAACCGCGCCCATGATCACGCCAATCAGCGCAAGGATAAACGGCACATATGGGATACAGCAGGCTAAAACCAGAGACAGGATACCGCATACCATAGAGGTAACGGCAAAACCAACGCCCTTCTGCTCCGGCTCCGGCTGATAGGTCTGATAATTCTGGACATAGGGCTGCTGGCCCGCATACGGCTGCTGCGCCGGTGCCGGTGCGCCTGCGCCCAGCTTGTTTCCGCACTCTTCGCAGAAGATGGCTTCATCTACGTTGTTGTGTCCGCACTTGCTACAAATCATACATTCTTCCTCCTAAATTCTATAAGACGCGCCATTCCAATCCGCATCTTATGTTTATCATTAGACAAATTTCCTAATTGTGTTTATCTTACCACGTTCTCATTTCTGTGTCAATTTGCAAATTGCAATGCAACACAGCGAAAAATCCTACTAATATGTATACAATACTCCCTGCTATCTGAGGATTTCTGCCGTTTCCCAGGCTGCCTACCAGTTAAAATATCCGCCTCCTCCGGCCTCCATATGGCTGTCCATGGCAGATTTCTGCATCTGATGGATATCCAGCCGGTATAAGGTGACCTCCTGGCCGTTGGAGGTGGAAAAATACAGCGAATCCCGGTCCGCTCCCAGAAGGCTGATCCAGGAGCTTTCCCTCCAGATGACCTGGTCCTCTCCGTTTCGGATGCGGTGGATCTCCTTCCGGTCTCCCAGCTCCCAGGACACATAGTAGGTCACATCCTCCGCATAGCTGAACATCGGAATCCGCTTCTGGAAATACCGTCTTGCAAGACGATCGGAAGGCTGGTCTGACGGCCGGCTTTCCAGCGTGTTTAAGTCGATGCACTGCTCCTCCCGGCTTCCCGGATAGAGGCAGTCGTCCAGTATCACAAATTCCGTACAGGTATCGTAGTTCTCGTAATGGCCGTTCAAATCCCAGGTGCCGGGATACTCGACCAGCAGCTTCTGGTCGCTTCCGTCCGGCCTGCAGGAGTAGATGGCGGAACTGTAATCCGAGGTTCCCGCATCCTTGCAGGCATAATAAAGCCGGTCCTTGTAGAAGGCAAAGCTGCACACATACCGCTCCTTTTCCGGCTTCACCGAAAGCCTGGTAAGGCCCGGCACCGTTCGCTCGCTGTAAGTGACTCCGTCATACTCCCCGATCGGACCGCTGACCACCACGCCTTCCACTCTCGCCTTCAGATAGAGCGCCTTCGACTCCTTCCCCGCCGCCACTGTCACGCTGCCCTTTAATGGATTCGGCTCATAATGCTCCAGGGATGCAGTGACATGATAAACCCCATTCTCCTTCCACAGCTGTGCCGTTCCGTCCGCAGCCGTCACAAGGGCCTCCGGCTCCCCGCTGACGAGGATGTTTACGCCCTCCAGCGGCTCCTGCAGCTCCTCATCCAGCGCCGTCAGGGTAATCGGATAGGCGATGTGAGGGCATTTTTGAAGTTCAAATTCCGGCCCGTAATCAATGCCTGCCGAGTAATGCCACGGAGTCAGCACATGTACCAGCTCCGGCACCTGGTAAGTAATTTCCTTATTCACCAGTTTCTTGATTACCTCATTGATTTCCTCTCCCAGTCCGATGGTCAGGCGGTCCACCATATAGGCGTCCCCCTGTATGCAGAGCAGGCAGACATGACGATTCCCGTCGGCATCCAGCGCGGTCTGATGGCCCCGGTACCCGGCCGATTGATTGCTCACCGACACCTGCTGCTCCACCGCCGTCTTACCGGAGATTCCGAAGCCGGAAAATCCGGTGCCGCTGATCACCGCCGCGCCGTCAAAGAACGGGGTGCCGCAAAGTCCTAAATCCACCTGGAATTCCGGCCCAGTCTCCAGGCTGCCTTCTGCCTCCGCCTTAAAGTCCACCACCACATTCGTGTCATTCACCGTCTCCAGATCTGAACTTCCATTTAGATAGGTATAATGAAAGCCGATGTCATTGGTCAAATCTGCCGTGGCCTCTACCGTAAATTCGCCCTCTGCGTTCACGACCAGATAGGGCTTCACCGTCATGGTGATGGGGCCGGAGACGGGTATCACGCAGGTTGGAAGCTGGATTCTCGGCTGTGCGCTGCCTCCCATATGATAGCCGGCCAGGGCATTTACCGCTGTATTCACCTTGGTTGACACATCAAAATAGGTAATCTCCATATTATCGGCGAGAATCTGCATGTCTGCACAGGCGTCCAGCGTCAGCGTCAGGCTTGCGTAAAATCCGTTTTTGCTTTCAAACCCTGCCGTCTTAAAGACCACGCTTCCCGACTCACTGGCACCGCCCCACACGCTCCAGATGGTGTGTCCATCGTTATAATTCAAATACGTCTCCGCGTAGCCGTCCGCCTCAAAATCCGTTTCCACCGCAGCCCCGGAAGCTGCCGTCGTCTCAGCCGCCCCCGATGAAGCCGCAGAGCCGGCACGGGTGGTTTCCGCCGGGGAGTCTGCCGGGGAGGTGGTTTCGGCCGGGGAGGA
>JAUNPZ010000078.1:10514-14545 GCA_030536455.1 Lachnospiraceae bacterium
GGAGAAGTCTCCGCTGCCCCGGTCTCCGCGGATGCGGAGGATTCGCCTGCGGAGGTCTCCCCCCGCCTCTCGTTCTCCTGCCTTCGCGCCTCCTCCTGCTCCTCAATCCGCTCCACGATCTGGTCCAGACCGCCGACCGCCGTCATCTCCCCGTCGTTTCGGTAATTTCCCGCATCCACGGTGAAATTCGCCGATATATCTGCCTTGTGGATTACCTCCGCAAGAGCCGGCTGGGAGCAGGCAATTACGGCCGTACTGCCCTCCACCTGGATGCTGTCTGCCTTCGCCAGAAAGCCCTCCGGGAAATTCCGGCATGGATTGATATAAAGAATCTGTCCCGGCGTCAGATTTCTCACCGCATCATCAATGTTCTGAAGCGTAACCGTCCGGGACGCCGCGTCAATGGAAGACGGCACATTGGTCTCCGGGCCGGAGACGGCATACTGTACGCCCTCCTGAAGCTCCACTGTGTTGGAAGCATCCTCCCGAATCGCAAAATCACGATGCTTATAATCGGCGGCCGCCGTGATAAATGCCTCCGCCGCCTGTCCGGTCATAAACTCCTCCGGCCGGAAGGTATTGTCCTCATAGCCATTTAAGAAGCCCTTGGCAGCGGCTACGGAAACTGCCCTTTTAAGCTCCGGCTCCCGCACATCCGAATATGGGTTCTCTGCATCCAGATACAGCCCGGTCGCATTGACCACCCACTGCACCGCCGTTCCCCGGTCGATTTTGGAATTCGGATAGAAGGCGGCCTCCGTACCCGGCAGGATTCCGTGGCTCCTTCCGGAGGCGATGCTTTCGTATGCCCAGTGGTCCTCCGGCACATCTACATAGCCGGCCGCCCCGGTTTCCGTCAAATCATACCGGAAATGCTTTGCCAAAAGGACCATGAACTGCGCTCTCGTAATATTTTCCTCCGGCGCACAGGCTTCCGGCCCCCGGCCTTCCTTTCCGGAACCGGTCTTCCCCGCAGAAGCACCGTCTCCCTCGTCCGCCTGTTCCATCCCGGCATTGGCTTCCTCTTTCTTTCCGCTGCCGGCATCCTCCGTTCCCGGCTTTTTTAAATCGCCGTTCTCGTCCGTCTCACGCTCCGAATCCTCTCCGTTCCGTCCCCAAAGGCTCTCTGTCCGGAACTGTTTTGAAAAAACATCCTGCCAGCTTCCCGGAAGACTGCAGCCTGACAGCAGGAACGCAGAACACAGGATTCCTGCCAGCACTCTGCTCCATGTATGGTTCCTCTTCATGTCTCATTCTCCCCGCGGTATGTTTTTAAAATGCCGGGCCTCCCGAAAGAGGACCCGGCATCCGTTCTATCCATGCAGCCGTGTGCCGCATCTCTTGCAGAAGTTCACATTCGGGGCGCATACCTCGCCGCACTTCGGGCATACGTTCCCCGGAGCGGCTCCGGGCATTCCCTGAACCGGCGCTGCTCCAGGCATTCCCTGGCCCGGTGCTCCCTGCGCCGCCGGAGCCGGATTCGTACCCAGCACCTGACGGTTCTTTTCCTGCAGCTCCACGATCAGACGCTCCTGCTCCTGAATTAAACAGTATTTTTCCGCGATTTCCTGATACATCGGCTCCAGCTTCGACACATCAAACTGGCCGTCCATCCACAGCTGGTATCCCAGCTCCCCACTCCGGCGCTTCAGTTCCATAATATCATTCTCCAGCGTGGTGATGTAGGTCCGAATCTTGTTCTCCTCCATAAACGTGGATGTCTTCATGTTAATCTTTGTAATCTGTCTTGAAAATTCCTGTTTAAAATCCATAGCCATTTTAATTCTCCTTTAATTTGCGTATAACTGGCTGCCATCCCTCGGCGTAACAAAGGAATATACATCGTCATCCAGGGTGCGAAGCTCTCTGCCGTTAAAATATGCCAGTTCGCCTTCTCTGCGGCCGTCATTCACATCAATCAGCAGAACTGCGCAGCCATTCTCCATGTATGTGCAGGCATTCACATCCTCTGCCGCCGGAACGATCTTTTTCCCGCTCCGGAAGGACACGCTGAAGCTTCTGTCATCCGTATCATAGTCGGAGGCCATCACGATTCCGCTGCCTTCGCCCACCGGCTTTACATTGATCACATCACCGGCAATCTCTTTCTTGTCATAGTAAAGGTCTCCGCCTTCCTCATCACAATCCTTCAGATAATACAGTCCGCCTTCGTCTGCAAACATCAATCTTGCGTCGTCTGCATCATCATACTCCTCCAGCTTTCCGGCTCCCTGTCCGGTCAGGGAGGTTACCCAGATGGTACCATCATCATATTCCTCATCCGTTGTATAAAGGTACAGCTTTCCGGCCTTCGCATTCATGCGGCTGCTTCTGCAGTATTCCAGATCTTCAAACTCCGCCGTCTTTTCTGCGCCGGAAGAAAGAACCAGCTTCCGCTCCTCCCGGATTCCCTGCTGCACCGCCGAGCTCCAGGAATCATTCTTCATCGCAGACCAGGCCACCTCTACATTTTCCACATCCGGCAGCTCATAATATAATGCATACTGTCCGTGTTCACTTATGGAAAGGCTCTGCGAGTCATCAAACTGCTCCGAGACAAGCTGCTCCGTCTTTCCGTCAAACAGATACAGCGAGGTCTCCATCATGGTAAACTTCTCCTCGGCAAGGCGTTCCCGGTTGTACTCCGTCATATCATTGGTATCGTCATACACGAATTCTGAATACGGAATTTCCTTCTGCTCGCCCTTGATATAATAGAACATGCCCAATTCCGAATTATAGGAAAGGATATCCATCACATCTTTGGCAATCTTTTCTTTATTTCCCTTGTTGTCCAGCGCATACAGATTATCGCCCTTTAACAGATAGAACCGCTCCAGACCCTTTACGGTGTAGAAATCATCGCCTTCCTCCAGATCCGTCAGCTCCACCGCTTCCTTCTTCTGCGCGATATCCTGGTAATAATAGCTGTATTCGCCCTTGTCGGATTCCTTCCAGCAGATATTTTTCTGCTTTTCATCCACCATGAAGGATACCACATCCTTGGCAAGCTTTACCGACTCTTTTCCATTATAATGGAAAAGGGTATTCTTTTTTCTGTATAAAATGGTATTGTCATCCAGAATCATATGGCTGCTGACCTTGGAATCGACCTTTGCGCCTTCCTCCGGCTTCGAAACCTTTGCCATATATAAATCATAGGTATCGCCGTCATAATCCTCCGCATAAAGCACATACCTTCCGTCCTTGCTCAGGAAATTCCGGTAGGACATCGAAAGATAATCCTCGTCGGAGAAGGAATCGGTCAGCTCCACCGGCTCCGCTTTTTTCTTCTTTAAGTCAATCATCATCATGGACTGGTCCTTGTAGTACACCAGCTTCGAAGGAGAACCGCCGGATGCCGCTCCGCCAAAATGCATCAGCGCAAAAGCGCCTCCTCCCACCAGCGCCACGGCTGCCACCGCCGCCGGAATGATGAACTTAAGCTTCGGCTTTAACCCGGCCGGAATGTGAAGCTTTCCTTTCAGGCCGCCGGAGGGTGCCGCTCCGGTTCCATTCATCTGATAGCCGCAGTTATCACAGAATATATCTGCCGAAGAAAGAGGCTTTCCGCAGTTGGGACAGAACACCACATCCGGCGCTGCGCCCTGTGCGCCTCCATCTATTTTTGCTCCGCAGTTTCCACAGAATCCAGCCCCATCCTCTAACGGGCTGCCGCAATTTGGACAATTCATACCATTTCTCCTTTGAATCTTATTTCGCCGCCTTATCTCACTGCCTTTATCCTGCTGCCTTATCTTGCTCCTGCCGGACGGATTACCGTATAAGGCTCCTCCGTCTCCTGCAGCAGGTCCGGCAGTTCCTCCCAGGTCTCAGAAGCCTCTGCCTCTGTCTCCCCGTTCTTTTCCATTCCCTTTTCCGGATTCTCTTTTTCTTCCTCCGGACTGTCTTTCTCCGATTCCGGGTCTTTCTTTCGAATCTCTTCCCCGTCCTCTGCCTTCTTTTTTCCGCCCTCCCGGGCATCGTCTCCGTCCGCCTTATCCGTCTGTCCTTTTTTCTCTTTCCCGTCA
>JAUNPZ010000222.1 GCA_030536455.1 Lachnospiraceae bacterium
CCCGGCATCCATATCGAGTGTAAAAGGGTGGAGAAGCTGAATCTTCTGGATGCGGTAGCGCAGGCTTTGCACGATGCCAGAAAAGGCGAACTCTCTGCAGTGTTCCATCGGCGTGACCGGTGCGAGTGGCTGGTGACCATGCGGATGGAAGACTGGATGCAGCTTTACCGGGAGTGGGAAGCTGGTCGGGTTTTTAAGCAATAAGAAAATGGAAGTAGGTGATGGCAGGATGCCGAGGCCGCCGAAGAAGGGGCTTGACTACTTTCCAAAAGATGTGGGATTCTACAACGATTATAAGATTATGGAACTGTTGGAACGCTACGGCCCAGTCGGAGTGGCCGTCTATGAGGTGGTTCTGACAGAGGTCTATCGGAATGGATATTACCTGGCAGAGCCGATTGATAGGGTGTCAGCGAATGTGGCGCGCATTATCGGCAGTAAATGGGTACAAAAACGGCTTGTGTCACAAGTTATTCTTGATTGCGGGGATATAGGGCTCTTCGAGACAACCCTCCTAAAGCATGGGGTCATAACCTCTGTGGGAATCCAGCGGCGGTATGCCACCGTCACTTCGAGGAACAAGGTCAATAAGGAATGCTACTGGTTGATTGACGAAAATGGTCAACCCTTATTAAATGAACCCAAAAGCCGGGAAACTGATGCAGAAACCGGAGTTTCTGTTACAGAAACCCGTGAAACTGCGTCAGTTATTCCACAAAAGGAAAGTAAAGAAAATAAAACAAAACAAAATAAAAAGAATAGCTCAGAGCTGCGCGGCAGCCTTCGCCCGGAGGCGGTGTTCCGACTGATTTTGCTGGACGGAACTTACTATGAGGTATGCCCAGATGAGGTCGAGGAATATCGGAAGCTGTATCCTGCCATTGATGTGGAGCAGGAATACCGGAAGATGATTGGCTGGCTGGATACCCATGCGAAGAACCGGAAGACTCCTAAGGGAATCCAGAAGTTCATTAACGGCTGGCTGTGCAGGGCGCAGGATTCCGCAAGGCCTTCGGATGACCGGAAAAATGCGCCGGCACCGAACCGGTTCCACAACTTCGAGCAGAGTGCCACGGACTATGATGCCCTGGCGATGCAGCGCATCCGTGACCGGATGAGCGGGGAGGAGGAAGGCCATGAGGGAACTTAACGACATCACCCTTGCCGGCTACCGGGTGGACAAGGGCGAGGGCGGCTGGCTTGCGGTATCCATGAGCCGGGAGCAGGCGGCTGGCCGCCGGAACTTTATCCGGGGACTGTTAAAGCACAAAGCCAAATGGAGCCGGCTTACCAATGACCAGCTGGATAGAGTTCGGGTATTCCAGATGGGAGGTGTCTGGGTGATTGAGGATGAGGAACTGTATCAGTATGTTTTGTAGGGAGAAAATTATGGATGAGATTACAAGGAGTCAGGGAGAGGAGACTTCCCTGCAGGAGATGGTGCCGGGAGTTGAAGTTGTTGCAACGCCAAAGTGGTATGAGCTTGTTGATTTGGAGAAATCTGAAAAATTCATTCGCGCCAACTTAAAGAACGAGGCAATGAATGTGATTGCGACAGGGTATTACCTGAAGCATATCAAAGAGCGTGGCTTTTTCCTTGAAGCTGGGTATAAGGATTTTTATGATTACGCTAAGGCAGAGCTGGGATTTAGTAGGTCGGCTGCATCCAGATATATGTCCAAGAACAGCCGCTTTTCCAAGGACGGGAACAGTCCACTTGTAGCAGAACAATACAAAGATTACAGCAGATCCCAGCTCCAGGAGATGCTTTCTCTGGACGATGCGGAGCTGGAGCAGGTGACTCCGGAGATGACGGTGCGCCAAATCAGGGAGTTAAGACGGCAGAAGGAAACGCCGGTGCCGTACATAGAGCTTCCGGGCCAGATGAGCATTGAGGACTTTCCTGGGATTGCGGAGGAGGATGCGGGCCGGGCAGAAGAGAGCCAGCCGGAACGGATTCCGGAAAAGCAGGATTTCATGCTGGATGTGGGAGACCTGCTTCCGGAAGAGGACGCTGCGAAAGCGCAGCAGAATCCGGAAATCCGCTGCGAAAACGGCAGCGAGGAGGAAGG
>JAUNPZ010000079.1 GCA_030536455.1 Lachnospiraceae bacterium
ATTATGCCAGTATTTGATTTCAGCAGCACCCCAGATAAGAAAAATGACCCTGCGGAATGCACCTATACCACCTTCCGGTCCAATGAATCCGTCACCTCCCCGGAACGGCCGATTCTGGTCCTGGACAACCAAAGCCGCGCCTGGGAGCATCATTCCTGCGGATTTTTCACCAATCCCAGCAAGCGGACGGCCTTTGAATTTAAGGATGCCGGAAGCCGGGAAGGGAACCGGGAGTCGGGCGGAGCGGTGAGCGCCGACATCCTTAAGATGGATGCCCGTTTCGTCAGCCTGATTCGCTGGCTGGGGGACAACCATATTAATGTGCGCCTGTCCGGTGAGAACCGGGAGGATGGCTATGCCGTCTACAAGATTCGCGAGATTGCCTTCGGAGGCGGCACCAAGCTTTCGGCCGAGGATGGCTTCCTCCAGTTTATGATTGACCGGCTTCTGGCCAGCAGCGCGCCGGCCGAGGAGCTGGAGGAGGAGAACCAGGAGGAGGACGGCGATAACATGAAGCTGACCAGCCTGCAGAGCATCACCGACTTTATGACCTGTGCCGGAAAGACGCTGCCGGACAATATCCGCCTCTGGGCCAGGAGAAACCTTGCGGTTGCCCGTTCCCATGAGGTATCGCCGGAGGAGCGGCGTCATGCACAGCGCGCTCTTTCCATTATGATGAATATCCGGTGGAAGAACCACTATTTTGAAGCCATCGACCCGAAGGAGGCCCGCCGGATTCTGGACGAAGAGCTTTACGGCATGGAGCGGGTGAAGCAGCGGATCATCGAGACGATTATCCAGATTAACCGCACCCACACCCTTCCGGCCTACGGCCTTCTGCTGGTGGGTCCTGCCGGAACCGGAAAGTCGCAGATTGCCTATGCGGTAGCCAGAATCTTAAAGCTGCCGTGGACCACGCTGGATATGAGCTCCATCAATGACCCGGAGCAGCTGACCGGAAGCTCCCGTGTCTATGCCAATGCGAAGCCGGGAATCATCATGGAGGCATTCTCCATGTCCGGGGAATCCAATCTGGTCTTCATCATCAATGAGCTGGATAAGGCATCCTCCGGAAAGGGAAACGGCAATCCGGCGGATGTGCTCCTGACCCTGCTGGACAATCTGGGCTTCACAGACAACTACATGGAGTGTATGGTTCCCACCGTAGGCGTATACCCCATCGCAACGGCCAATGATAAGAGCCAGATCAGCGCGCCGCTGATGTCCCGCTTTGCGGTGATTGACATTCCGGATTATACCTTTGAAGAGAAGAAGATTATCTTTTCCCGGTTTGCTCTGCCCAAGGTGTTAAGGCGGATGAGCCTGGAGGAGCGGGAATGTATCGTGACCGACGAGGGACTGGATGCGGTCATTGAGAAATTCGCCAACACCTCCGGCATCCGTGACCTGGAGCAGGCGGCCGAGCATATCGCAGCCAATGCGCTGTATCAGATTGAGGCGGACGGAGTTTCCGAAGTTGTATTTGACGCGGAGATGGTCCGGAAGCTTCTGGGTTGATAAAGAAAGGAACGGAGCAGCTTCGGAAATTTTATTTTTCCTGAATCTGCTCCGTTTTTTGTCTGTCCTTCATACGATTTTTCATTTCACTTCTTTTTAAATGAATCATTTCATCATATAATTCCACAACCAGGGCGGCGCTGCCGCTTAAAATACCAATAAATGTCACAAAGGAAGCGCCGGGCAGAAAATGCCGGGGCTTTCGTCAAAAAACTTAAACCTTCTGAAGTATTGACGCTTGGAAAAAAACGTGTTACTGTTAAAGCAACCTAAATTCGACCGGCGGTCGAAAATGGGAAGCGGAACACGAATCTAAGGCAGAGGAGAACAAGGAGGAGTTACATACTATGACTTATGAGGAAGTATTTGCAAGAGCAAAGGCATTGTTTATGAGAAATGATGTAAGCGGTGTACAGGAGCATCTGGCTTACCAGTTTAATATTACCGGAGAGGGAGAAGGCGCATTTTACGCCGAGGTAAAGGACGGAAGACTTTATGTGGAGCCTTACGAGTATTATGACCGGGATGCCACATTTATCTGTTCCGCAGATACCCTGCTCAAGATGGCGGCCGGAAAGCTGGACCCGGTGCTGGCATTCACTCTGGGAAAGCTGAAGGTAGAAGGAAGCATCGAACAGGCGCTGAAGCTGAATGAGTTTTTAAAGTAACAGAAAAGAGGAAAAGAGATATATGGGTATAGGAAAATGGCTGGCCGGAGCAGCGGCAGCAGGTACGGCAGGTGCAGCCGGAGAATATGCACTGGCTCGTTATTTTGTGCGGCGCACCTTAATCCGGGGCAATGCGAAGACCGAGCGGACACAGAAGATGGCCGGAGTGGACTGGAGCATTTATTTTCCGATGATCCAGGCGGCCAAGGATAAGATTCTGGAAAATCCTTCGGAGGATGTTTACCTGACCTCCAGGGATGGACTGAAGCTTTACGGCCAGTTTTTTCCCCAGGCGGGTTCGAAGCGTGTGGCCCTGTGCTTTCACGGTTATACCAGCCAGAGCTTTTCGGATTACGCGGTGGTAGCGGCAAAGTACTGGGAGCAGGGCTTCTCCCTGCTGTGCGTGGATGAGCGCGGACACGGTAAAAGCGAAGGAACCTACATCGGGTTCGGCTGTCTGGACCGCTACGACGCCCTGGGCTGGATTGAGTATCTGGTGGAGCGTCTGGGTGAGGACTGCCAGATTCTGCTTCACGGAGATTCCATGGGCGGCGCCACCGTGCTGATGACCTCCGGACTTTCCCTTCCGCCTCAGGTGAAGGGAATCGTGTCTGACTGCGCGTTCACCTCCGCCTGGGAAGTATTTACCCATGTATTAAAATCCACCTACCATCTTCCGGCATTTCCGCTGATGCAGATTTCCGATATCATCGCGCGAAAAGAGGCCGGATACGGACTGGATGAATGCAACGCAAGAGAGGAAGTAAAAAAATCTCATGTGCCAACCCTTTTCATCCACGGAGAAAAGGATTCCTTCGTGCCATGCAGCATGGTGTATGAGCTGTATGAGGCATGCGCGGCGCCGAAGGAGCTTCTGGTGGTAAAGGGAGCGGCTCATGTGGAATCTTATTACAAAGCGCCGGAACAGTACGGCGCAATGGTACAGACCTGGATAGACCGGTACTTTCAGTAGGCCGGAAGGTTGGTTATGATAGATAAAGAGAGGAATAGAGTATGAAAACAAGAAAAGGATACAAGACTTACCCGTTAACCGCAGCACAGAGTCTGCATCATTTCAGCCTGTTGACCTGCCCCCTGGACCAGCTTTTAAATATCGGCTCCAGCCTGACCATCCAGCTTGACTTAGACTGGGACGTGATGCGGGAAGCCATCCGCGAGGCGGTAAGCCGCAGCGATTCCATGAAGATCCGGTTTGCGCTGGACAAGAAGGAAAACAAGGTGTATCAGTATCTGGTAGAAGAGGATGACGCGCCGATTGAGCATTTTGATTTTACCGGCTGGAGAGAAGAGGATGCGGTTGCGAAGATGAATGAGTGGACCAGCACCCCGTTCCCGCGCTACGATACCCCGATGCACAAAATCGTGATGGTTAAGATGCCGGACGGATATCAGGGCACCTATGTCTGCGTGGACCATATGACCATGGACGCGCAGTCTCTGATCGCATTTTTCCGGGATATTATTGAAATCTACAGCCATAAGAAGTATAATGCAGTGGATTATCCGAAGGAGATGTCTTCCTATATCGAGCAGTTAAAAAAGGATCTGGCATATGAGGCCGGCTCCAAGGCCAGCCAGAGAGACCGGGAATTTTTCCACAAGCTGATTGAGTCCGGCGAGCCGATGTATACCAATGTATACGGTCCGGCCGTGCTGGAAGCAGAGCGGGAAAAGACCGGAGACCCCAACTGCCGCGCGGCGGTAAATGAGACCAAGAGCATGGAAGCCCATCTGCGTAATTTCCATCTGACCGGCGAGCCAAGCTCCCGCCTGTTTGCGTTCTGCGAGGAGCATCATGTATCCATGACCTGCCTGCTGATGATGGGTCTGCGTACTTATATGCAGAAGATGAACAACACCGATGACGTTTCCATCACCACAACGGTGGCCAGACGGGCGACTCTGACCGAGAAGCGCAGCGGCGGCACCCGGATTCACTGCTTTCCGTTCCGCACCATCGTACCCCTGGAGGATACGTTCTTAGAGGGCATCTGCAAGATCCGTGACGGACAGAACATGATTTTCCGCCATGCAAACTTCAGTTCACCGGAGTATTTCTATTACCGCAGCCAGTATTATAACTTAAAGCCGGGCCAGACCTACGAGGGCATGGCGCTGACTTATCAGCCGATGGCAGTGAAATACGAGGGACCGGGTCTGGAGAAGCTGGAGGATATCAAATATAAAGCAGCCCGCTATGGCAACGGCGTGGCAGCGCAGCCGCTGTATCTGACCGTCAGCCATCATCCGGAAGACGACGGACTGGATTTCTGCTTCGAGTATCAGGACGGCATGGTAACGCCGGAGAAGCTGGAGGAGGTATATTACTTCATCTGCCGGATCCTGTTCCATGGCGTGGAGGACTGCAATCGTACCGTAGGAGAAATCATCGACTGGGCATAATCGCAGCAGGATAGGATAGAAAATGAAGCGGCGGTTTTCGCTGCGAAAGGAAAGCAGAAAGGGAGAATAAGAAGATGTTTGAAGAGTTAAAGAATGTGATTTGTGAGTATGTGGACGTAGATCCGGAAACCATCACGGAGGATTCCCGTTTTATCGAGGATTTAGGCTTTACCTCCTATGATTTTATGAGCATGGTAGGCGAGCTGGAGGAGCAGTATGACATCGAGGTAGAGGAACGCGAGGTTGTAAATGTTAAGACCGTCGGAGACGCAGTGGCATATATCAAGTCTCTTCAGGATTAATCAAGGCGCAGGATTCAGGTTTTAGAGAACCGGGAGGAAAGAATGGAAGTAAGAACATTAAGAGACATTGTCCGTTTTGGAGCGGAGCAGTACGGAACCCAGGATGCATTCCGCTACAAAGTGAATAAGGAAATTGACCACCGCACCTATGAGGATGTGAACCGGGATTCGATGGCAGTCAGCCGTCTGGTGGACAGCCTTGGCTTAAAGGGAAAGCACATTGCCCTGATCGGAACCACCAGCTATGCATGGATTGTCAGCTATTTCGGCATCACCTGCGGCGGCAGCGTGGCCGTTCCCATCGATGTGCAGCTTCCGGCTGCGGCAATCTGCGAGCAGTTAAACCGCGCGGATGTGGAGATGCTGATTTTTGATGAGATCCGTCAGGATGTGGCAGAGGCCGTGAAGAGCCAGTGCCCGCAGATTGCTCATGTGATTTCCATGCAGTCTGACCTGCCCGGACTTTTAAAGCAGCACGAGGGTGAGTACGAAACCGAACTGGATCCGGACCAGCTCTGCACCATCCTGTTTACCTCCGGCACCACCGGAAAGAGCAAGGGCGTTATGTTAAGCCACCGCAATCTGGCGGACAATGCCACCGCTCTGGATTTAAAGATTCCATCCGGAACCGTTACCTTATCCCTGCTTCCGATTAACCATGTGTACTGTCTGACCATGGATATCATCAAGGGCATCTACATCGGCGTGATTTCCTGTATCAATGATTCCATCATGCGTGTGGCCCGCAACATGAAGCTGTTCCAGCCGGAGCTGGTTCTGATGGTTCCGCTGGTGATTGAGTCCATTTACAAAAAGCTGCGTGACGCAGACCCGAACATTCCAAAGGAGCTGATTGCGAAGGAAGTATTCGGCGGCCGGCTTCACACCATCTGCAGCGGCGGCGCCTACCTGGACCCGGATTATTTTGACCGTTTTAAGGAATATGGAATCACCATCCTTCAGGGCTACGGCATGACCGAATGCTCTCCGGTTATCAGCACCAACCTTCCATGGGACAACCGCAAGGGCTCCGTGGGCAAGCTGATGCCGAACCTGGAAGCAAAGATTATGGAGGATGAAATCTGCGTAAAGGGCAGCAGCGTCATGATGGGCTACTACAAGATGCCGAAGGAGACGGAGGAAACTCTGGTAGACGGCTGGTTAAAGACCGGCGATTTAGGCTATCTGGATGATGACAATTACGTTTACATCACCGGCCGGAAGAAGAACCTGATCATCCTGGCAAACGGCGAGAATGTATCTCCGGAGGAGCTGGAGAATGAGCTGAGCCGTTCGGACCTGGTGAAGGAGATTCTGGTTCGGGAGAAGGAGCGCGTCATCGAGGCGGAAATCTTCCCGGATTACGAGTATGTGGAGAAGCATGGCATTACCGATGTACGGGCGGAGCTTCAGAAGCTGATTGATGAATTTAATAAGGATATGCCGGTTTATAAGCGGATTTACAGCTTGATTGTGCGCGAGACCGAGTTTGAAAAGACCTCTGCGAAGAAGATTAAGCGGTTTTAATGCGCCCGGTATAGAATATCTGCAAATCGTCCACACTATCCCTGTCAGACAGAGCATGACCGTAAGAAAACGGGATTCTTTTCGGGAATGAATGGCAGGAAAGGACGGATGAATATGCAGGAAAAAACAAAAAATAAAGGAAATATCCAGCAGGGAAAGGCCAGCATCGCCTTTCCTTGTTCGCCGTGGATCACGGCAGCGGCGTCGGTGGCAGGAAAAAAGGAGGGGGAAGGGCCGCTGGGGCAATTGTTTGATGTGGTGGAGATGGATGAACGGATGGGAAAGGAGAGCTGGGAGGCGGCGGAAAGCGCATTCCAGAAAAAGACGGCGGAGCTGGCTCTTAAAAAGGCCGGGCGGACTCCGGAGGAAATCCGCTATCTGTTTGCCGGGGACCTGCTGGGCCAGCTGATTGCCACCTCCTTCGGGCTGATGGAGCTGGAAATCCCGCTGTTCGGTCTGTACGGCGCCTGCTCGACCATGGGAGAAGCGCTGAGCCTGGCGGCCATGTCGGCTGCGGCCGGGTACGCAGACCGGTGCCTGGCGCTGGCCTCCAGCCACTTTGCCACGGCGGAGAAGCAGTTCCGCTTTCCTCTTGGATACGGAAGCCAGCGTCCTTCCTCTGCCTCCTGGACGGCCTGCGGCTGCGGCGCTGCGGTGGTAGAGGGCAGCCAGGTGCAGGCGGATGCGGAGCGGGTTCCTCTGGCCAGCGTGACCGGAATCACCACCGGGAAAATTGTGGATTTCGGGCTGAAGGATTCCATGAATATGGGAGCGGCCATGGCTCCGGCGGCATTTCATACCATCTGGCAGCATTTTAAGGATTTTGACCGGAGTGAAAAGGATTATGACAAAATCATCACCGGCGACCTGGGAACAGTGGGGCAGGCGATTCTTCTGGATTTGCTGAAGGAGCAGGGCTATGACCTGACCGGAATCCATATGGACTGCGGCATCGAGCTGTATGACAGCGAAAAGCAGGATACCCACGCAGGCGGAAGCGGCTGCGGCTGCTCGGCCATAACCCTGTGCGCCTATATCCTTCCGCGGATTCAGGAGGGAGCCTGGAAACGGGTGCTTTTTGTACCTACCGGAGCCCTCCTGTCCACGGTCAGCTTCAACGAGGGACAGAGCGTGCCGGGAATCGCCCACGGTGTGGTGCTGGAGCATGTGGAGACAGGAAGCGGAAAGCAGAACGGAGGAAAATATGGAATATCTTAAAGCGTTTCTCACAGGCGGCCTGATCTGCGCGCTGGCGCAGATTCTTCTGGACCGGACCAAGCTGATGCCGGGAAGAGTGATGGTGCTTTTGGTGGTTTCCGGGTGCATCTTAGGGGCGGCAGGACTGTATCCGCCCTTCCTGGAATGGGCGGGAGCCGGGGCGGCGGTGCCTCTTCTGGGATTTGGCAACACGCTCTGGAAAGGCGTAAAGGAGGGAATCGGAACCGATGGATTCCTGGGCATCTTTAAGGGCGGCCTGACCGCCAGCTCGGCCGGCATTGCGGCGGCGCTGGTGTTCGGATATCTGGCTTCCCTGCTGTTCCGGCCGAGGATGAAGCGCTGAATCGAAACAAAAAGGGCATTCGGAGCCGACTGCAGAGCAGGCGGTTCCGGATGCCTTTTTGTGAGAGTGTTTGAAAGCCATTTTGTAACTGTGTTGTGCGTTCACAGTTACGCTTTATCAATATAAACCCTGGAGCTGCTCCAGGGTCAATACCGAAAAAAATAAAATTTCCATCAATTTTCTTAAGGAGAATCCGTAAAAATGTAATAAAAATTACGTTGTTTTACAGTCTTCTTACATCCCTTGACCTTGGACCAACTCCATGGTTTAATCTTAGTGGCATGTCGGGGACAGAGCATTCCGGCACTGCCTGAAAATGGCAGATTAAAAAAAGCGCAGATTTGGAAGGAGATTTTACAATGAGCAAAAAAAACACAAGACTGCCGCAGATTTTAGCTGCCGCAGCGATTTTAGCAGCCGCATCCTCAATGCCTGCATTTGCAGCAAGCGGATGGGAAAAGGAAGACAGCCAGTGGGTATATTTAGACCGAAACGGAGATAAGGTAACCGATTCCTGGAAGAAGAGCGGTTCTCACTGGTTCTACTTAGACGAGGATGGCTATATGGCCACCGACCGTCTGATTGAGGATGATGACGATTATTTCTATGTAAATGAGGCCGGAGCCATGGTAAAGAATGAATGGCGGAATCTGGAGGATGACAGCGAGGACGAGGGCTATGAGGACGGAACCTGCTGGTATTACTTTGGAAAGAACGGACAGGCGGCGAAGAACAGTTCCGGCAAGGTAAAGCTGACCACGATTAACGGAAAGAAATACGCCTTCAGTGATACCGGAAAGATGCTTCACGGCTGGGTCAGCGAGGACGGAACCATGATTACAGAGGAGGAAGGCTGGGCAGACGGCATGATTTACTGCGGAGAATCCGGTGACGGAGCCGTTACCCTGAATCAGTGGCTTCGTCTGGAAGTGGAGGACCCGGAGGCCGATGATGAGGCGGACGGCAGCTACTGGTTCTACTTTGACAGCAAGGGAAAGAAGTATGCCGATACCACCAAGAGCATCAACGGAAAACGGTACCGCTTTGATGAGCGCGGCGTCGCACAGTTTAAATGGTATACCGGCACCTCTTCGAATGCTTCCGCCAGCGGCGCTCAGTATTTTAATGAGCCGGACCAGTGCTGGCAGGCAGACGGGTGGTTTTACACCGTTCCGACCGAGGAGATTGACCCGGAGGCTTATTCCGATGACCAGGAATACTGGTTCTATGCGGACAAGAAGGGAAATCTTGCCCAGAGCCAGATTAAGACCATCAACCATTACAAGTACGGCTTCAATGAGAAGGGCGAGATGTTAGAGGGCCTTTACGCAATTACCTTTGATGAGGACAAAAAGATTGATTCCTACGAAAAGATTGAATCCATCGAGGATATGCCGGGTGAAGACGATGAGCGCGACCTTTATTACTTTGGAAATACTCCGAAGGACGGCGTGATGGCAACGAAGAAGAACACCAAGGTAGAGCTGGACGGCGAGACCTATGATTTCGGCTTCCGCAGCAACGGCGCTTCGATCCACGGCATTTCGGACAATGCAATCTACATAAAGGGCCAGAAGCAGAAGGCGGATAAGGAAATGAAGCTGCAGGAGATTACCTTCGAGGGAGAATCCTATCTGGTCAATACCTCCGGCACCATCCAGAAAAAGAAAAATAATGTGAAGGATGCGGATGAAACCTATTACTGCACCGATGAAAAGGGTATTGTAACCTATCGTGGCGATGAAAAGCGGCAGTAAGAAGCAGAGAAAGACGCAGTAAAGTGAGCAGGAAAAGCTGAGGGAAAACCTCGGCTTTTCGGCCGTATGCGGAAGCCAGATGGGGAGCGGGCGGAAAAGCAAAAGCCGCTTAAAGTGCAGATGGACAGAAAGAGAAAAGAAAGGAGTTTTCGAAAGATGGCAAGAGAATATACAATCGGGGAAGTGGCCGGGCTTCTGCAGGTAAGCTGCGACACCCTTCGCTTCTATGAGAAAAAGGGGCTGATCGCGCCGGAAAAGAAGGAGAACGGCTACCGGTATTATTCAGAAGAAAATATCCGGATGCTTCTGGACCTGCTTTTCTGGCGGAAAATCCAGTGCAGCCTTCAGGATATCCAGACGATGTACGAGGACGGAACCCCGGAATCTCTGCAGGAGATGCTGGTCAGCCGGATCAAAGAGGAGAAGGAGCGGATCCGGATGCATCAGCAGCTTTTGCGGCAGATGGAGGTGAGCCTTCACAACAGCGAAAAGCTGCAGGACGGAATCGGCTCCTGCTCCGTCCGTCCGACGCCGAAAACCTATATCATTTCTGATATCTATTCCGACTTTGATGCGGTGCGGAACGCCTGGTTCCAGGCCGTAAAGGCCGCTCCGGGGCTGGAGCACTGCTACATCCATGAGCAGTTCCGTCCGGGGAAGGACGGAGCCTGGGAGCACCTCTGCTATCTGGTATTGGAGGATTATGCAGTAAAAAAGCTGAAGCTGGAAAAGCTGCTGGAAGCAAAACCCAGTTACCGGTTTGAACGGTGCGTCCATCTGGTGGAACGCTCCGAAACCATCTCTCCGGGACAGGAGACGGTGGAGCACATGAAGCGGTGGGCGGAGGAAAACGGGCTTTCATTGACCGGCGAAATCCACGCCCATTACCTCTGGAATCAGCATTCGGCGGGAAAACTGACCAGCTCTTACATCGAAATCGACATGCCAATACGGTAATACGGGAACGCGGCAAAGTTTTTTCGAAAAAAACATCGGAAAAATATTTACATTTGCCGGGATTGTGCTAAAATACGAAAGTACCGTGTTTGCACGGAGCATGCATTGCAGCGAAGGAGGAGATTTATGAGCATCAGAATTGGAATTTTAGGATACGGAAATCTGGGAAAAGGCGTGGAAAGCGCAGTGGGCCAGAATCCGGATATGGAACTGAAGGCAGTTTTTACCCGCCGGAATCCGGAAGGGGTAAAGGTTCGGACAGAGGGCGTGAAGGTTCTCCATGCAGATGAGCTTGCGCACATGCAGGATGAAATCGATGTACTGATCCTGTGCGGCGGCAGCGCCACCGACCTGCCGGTACAGACGCCGAAGTACGCGCAGATGTACAATGTAGTAGACAGCTTTGATACTCACGCAAAGATTCCGGAGCACTTTGCAGCCGTGGACGAGGCAGCAGAGAAGGCCGGAAAAATCAGCATCATCTCCTGCGGCTGGGATCCGGGCATGTTCTCCTTAAACCGCTTATATGCAGACGCCGTTCTGCCGGAGGGCAGTGCTTACACCTTCTGGGGCAAGGGCGTCAGCCAGGGACACTCGGACGCCGTGCGCCGGATTGCGGGCGTAAAGGATGCCAGACAGTACACGATTCCGGTTCCGGAAGCCGTGGAAGAGGTGAGAAGCGGCTCGAATCCGACGCTGACCACCAGACAGAAGCATACCAGAGAGTGCTTCGTTGTGGCCGAGGACGGAGCCGATACCGCAAGGATTGAGAATGAAA
Organism: Lachnospiraceae bacterium; assembly: GCA_030536455.1. Lineage (GTDB taxonomy): Bacteria > Bacillota > Clostridia > Lachnospirales > Lachnospiraceae > Caccovicinus. The sequence goes on from JAUNPZ010000079.1 coordinate 11,493, forward strand.
TCAAGACCATGCCGAATTATTTTGCAGATTATGATACCACCGTTCATTTCATCACCGAGGAGGAGATGAAGCGGGACCACAGCGGACTTCCTCACGGCGGCTGCGTCATCCGTACCGGAAAAACCGGTATGAACCGGGAGCATAAGCACGTGATCGAGTACCATCTGACGCTGGATTCCAACCCGGAATTCACCGGCTCCGTGATTACTGCATATGCAAGAGCGGCTTACCGGATGAACCAGGAGGGCATGAAGGGCTGCAAGACCGTATTAGACATCGCACCGGCCTACCTTTCCGCAAAGAGCGGCGAGGAGCTGAGAGCCCATCTGCTGTAGGCAGACAAGCCACTTTCAAAGAAGACGCAGGCATGAGCTTTGGCAGCATGGAAGACGAACCAGACTTCTATCGGACTTCTGTGCTGCCAGAGATTGGAAAGATTTAGCAGGACAATGTGGGCCAAAGTAAAAATCTGGTGTAAAAATTTCCAGATTCAGGCTTGCTTTTTGGAGAAAATGTGCTATAATATCTTTGTTGTGCAGATGTAGTTCATCGGTAGAACACCAGCTTCCCAAGCTGGGGAGGCGGGTTCGATTCCCGTCATCTGCTTTAAAAAGAGTGGAAATGCTTAATGATGTTAAACATTTCCGCTCTTTTTTTGCGGAAAGAGAATAAGGCGAACATATTTTCGATTTCTGCTTTCCGCCTCTTGCAATCTTTTGATTTTTATGTTTAAATAGGAAGGATGGCTGTAACGAGACAGCGGCAGCGGCGGAGGATACAGATTTGGAGGTTGACTATGGCGAAAGCACAATATAATGCGGACAGCATCACGGTCCTGGAGGGACTGGAGGCCGTTCGGAAGCGTCCCGGCATGTATATCGGCGGGGTTGGAACGAAGGGCCTCAACCATTTGATTTATGAAATCGTAGACAACTCGGTAGATGAACATCTGGCCGGGTTCTGTAATGATATCTGGGTTTCCCTGGAGGAGGACGGCTCCTGTACGGTCCGGGACAACGGCCGCGGAATCCCGGTGGAGATGCATAAAAAGGGCATGTCGGCAGAGCGGGTGGTTTTTACCACTCTTCATGCAGGCGGCAAGTTCGATAATGAATCCTATAAGACCAGCGGCGGCCTTCACGGTGTCGGCTCTTCGGTGGTGAATGCCCTGTCGGAGCGGATGGAGGTAAAGGTTTCCAAGAACGGCTATATCCACCGGGACTGCTATGAGCGGGGAATTCCGGTGGTGGAGCTGGAGAACGGGCTGCTTCCGACGGTCGGACGGACGAAGGAGACGGGAACAGAGATTAATTTTATCCCGGACGGCGAGATTTTTGAGAAAACCCGTTTTAAGGCGGACTGGCTGAAGAGCCGTCTCCATGAGACGGCATATCTGAATCCGGAGCTGACCATCCATTACGCGAACCGCAGGCACGGGGAGAACGAGACCATCGATTACCACGAGCCGGACGGCCTGACGGCCTATGTAAAGGAATTAAATAACGGAAAAACACCGGTTCATGACCCGGTTTATGTGAAGGGGTCGGTGGATAAGATTGAGGTGGAAATCGCCTTCCAGTTCGTGGATGCCTTTGAGGAGAACGTATTCGGCTTCTGCAACAACATCTTCACCCAGGAGGGCGGAACCCATCTGGTGGGCTTTAAAACCCGTTTTACGGCCATGATCAACAGCTACGCCAGGGAGCTGGGCATCTTAAAGGAGAAGGACAGCAATTTCACCGGAGCGGATACCCGAAACGGCATGACGGCGGTGGTGGCGGTAAAGCACCCGGACCCGATTTTTGAGGGCCAGACCAAGACCAAGCTGGCCAGCGCAGACGCCACGAAGTCCGTCTTTACCGTGACCGGTGATGAGCTGCAGCGGTTTTTTGACCGGAATCTGGAGATTTTAAAGGGCGTAATCGGCTGCGCGGAGAAATCGGCGAAGATTCGAAAGGCCGAGGAGAAGGCCAAGACCAATATGCTGACCAAATCCAGGTTCTCCTTTGACAGCAACGGAAAGCTGGCAAACTGTGAGAGCCGGGACGCTTCCCGGTGTGAGATTTTCATCGTCGAGGGAGATTCCGCAGGCGGCTCCGCCAAGTCGGGAAGAAACCGCCAGTATCAGGCTATCCTGCCTATCCGCGGCAAGATCCTGAACGTGGAGAAGGCTTCCATGGACAAGGTGCTGGGCAACGCGGAAATTAAAACCATGATCAACGCCTTCGGCTGCGGTTTTTCCGAGGGCTACGGCAATGACTTTGACATTACGAAGCTGCGCTACGATAAGATTATCCTGATGACGGATGCGGACGTGGACGGCAGCCACATTGACACCCTGCTCCTCACCTTCCTTTACCGGTTCATGCCGGAGCTGATTACGGACGGCCATGTGTATATCGCCATGCCGCCGCTGTTCAAAGTGATTCCGAAGAAGGGCAATGAGCAGTATCTGTATGATGAAAAGGACCTGGAGCGGTACCGGAAGACCCATACCGGAGATTTTACCCTGCAGCGGTATAAAGGTCTGGGCGAGATGGACGCGGAGCAGCTCTGGGAGACCACGCTGGATCCGGAGCGGAGAGTCTTAAAGCAGGTGGAGATTGAGGATGCCCGGATGGCGTCGGAGATTACCCAGATGTTAATGGGCAGCGAGGTAGGCCCAAGACGCCAGTTCATCTACGAACATGCAGATGAAGCGGAAATTGATGCGTAAATTGATGCGTAAAGGAGAAGTTATGGCGGAAAAGATTATCAAAACAGAATATTCCGAGGAAATGCAGCGCAGCTACATGAACTATTCCATGAGCGTCATCACGGCCCGCGCCATCCCCGATGCAAGGGACGGCTTAAAGCCGGTTCAGCGCCGTGTGCTTTATGACATGAGCGAGCTGCGGATCAATCACGATAAACCACATAGAAAATCAGCCCGTATCGTCGGCGATACCATGGGTAAATACCACCCCCACGGCGACAGCTCCA
>JAUNPZ010000080.1:0-6220 GCA_030536455.1 Lachnospiraceae bacterium
ATGGGCGTTGAGATGAAGACCGGCACTGAGGTGAAGGACTTAAAGGCATTAAAGGACGAGTACGGCTATGTGGTTCTGGCAGTCGGCGCAAATGAGCCGGGTACCTTAAAACTGGAAGAGGGCCAGGCCGTGAATGCACTGGATTTCTTAAGACAGTTCAAGGTAACGGACGGCAAGGCAGAGCTTGGCAAGAATGTGGTGGTAATCGGCGGCGGAAATACCGCCATGGATACCGCCCGTGCAGCAAAGAAAAATGCCGGCGTAGAAAAGGTTTCCTTAGTATACCGCCGTACCAAGAGATATATGCCTGCAGATGCAGAAGAGCTGGAGATGGCAATTGAGGACGGCGTGGAGTTTGCAGAGCTGTTATCCCCGGTTAAGCTGGCTGACGGCGTTCTGACCTGTAAGAAGATGGTTCTGGGCGACTATGATGCAAGCGGCAGAAGAGGCGTTGTGGAGACCGATGAAATCGTAACCGTTCCGGCTGATACCGTAATTGCAGCCGTCGGTGAAAAGGTTCCGACCGCATTCTATGAGGCAAATGGAATCGTAGTGGACGGCAGAGGACGTGTGGTAGTGAATCCGCAGACCATGGAAACCAGCGTCATGGGCATCTTCGCTGTGGGCGACGGCGTGAAGGGACCGGCTACTGTAGTAGAAGGCATCCGTGACGGCCGCATGGCAGCAGAGGGAATCGTAAAAACTGCACTGGCAAAGGATTTTGAGGAAGCAGCCGATGAGGCGGCAATCTACGAGAAGAAGGGCCGCATGATGAAGGAAAGCGATAAGCCGGAGAGCAGCCGCTGCCTGACCTGTTCTGCAGTCTGCGAGAACTGTGTGGAGGTCTGCCCGAACCGTGCAAATGTATCCATTCAGGTTCCGGGAAAGACCATGCATCAGGTGATCCATGTGGATTACATGTGCAACGAATGCGGCAACTGCAAGAGCTTCTGCCCATACGACAGCGCTCCTTACTTAGATAAGTTTACCTTATTTGCAAATGAAGCCGATATGGCAGACAGCAAGAACCAGGGCTTCACGGTTCTGGATGAGAAGGCAGGTACCTGCAAGGTAAGACTGTTTGGCAGAGAGGTGGATTATATGGTGGGAACCGCACCGGAGGCAGTTCCGGAGGGAATCCGCGGCATCATTGACACCGTAGTGAAGGATTACGCATACCTGTTGATGAAATAGAAAATCGACGTTCAGAAATCAATATTAAGAAATCACAATTCAGAATGAAGAAAGGCTGGGTGGTTTTATGGCAAGGACAAAGACGATGAAAGTGGTGTTTACCTTCCATACGACCACCCATGCCATTTTTATGGAACAATGCTGTAAAAAAGCGGCAGCTCCGGGGCGGCTGATTCCGGTGCCAAGGCAGATTTCCGCCGGATGCGGGATGGCCTGGGCGGCGCCTGCGGAAAACCGGGAGGAGCTGGAGCGTCTGATTGAGGTAAATCAGATAGAAAGGGAGGGTGCATATGAACTCTTGTTGTAATGGAAATCCACAGGAAGCCGGTCTGGTGAAGGTGTGGGTGAATGGAATCGAGATGGAAGTCAATCCGGAGAGAAAGCTTCTGGATGTGCTTCGGAATGACTGTAAGTGCAAATCTGTGAAGGACGGCTGCAGCGAAGGCGCCTGCGGCACCTGTACGGTCCTGGTGGACGGAAAAGCCACGAAGGCTTGCGTGCAGAAGATGAGCCGGATGGAAGGAAAGCATATCCTGACGGTGGAGGGCTTCAGTCAGAGGGAAAAGGATATCTATGTATATGCATTTGGCGAGGCGGGAGCCGTACAGTGCGGGTTCTGTATTCCGGGCATGGTAATCTGTGCAAAAGGACTTCTGGATGTGAATCCAGATCCAAGCCGGACGGAGATTGCATTCGCAATCCGCAACAACTTCTGCCGGTGTACCGGATATAAGAAGATTATCGACGGAATCTGTCTGGCCGGGGAGATTCTCCGCTCCGGTCTGACGTTAGAAGAGTGGAAGAATACTCCGAACAAGGATGGAGAAAACGGCAGGAAAACAGCCGATGGAAAGCCGATGGTGAAGGTGGGCGATGCCATCCACCGCATCGATGTGGAAGGAAAGGTGCTGGGTACCGGAGAATATGTGGATGACGTGGAACTCCCTGGCATGATTTACGGAAGCGCGGTCCGCAGTAAATATCCGAGAGCCAGAGTCCTTGCAATCCATACCGAGGCAGCGAAAGCGCTGGAAGGCGTGGTTTGTGTGCTGACTGCCGATGACGTACCGGGAAAGAACAAGGTAGGACATCTGAAGCAGGACTGGGATACCATGATTGCAGTGGGCGATGTGACCAGATACTTAGGCGATGCCATCGCCATCGTAGCGGCAGAGACACCGGAGATTCTGGAGAAGGCCAAAGCATTAGTGGAAGTTGAGTACGAGGAATTAACCCCGATGACCTGTCCGGCAGACAGCCTGGCAGAAGGAGCGCCGGAGCTTCATGAGGGCGGCAATATCTTAAGCCATGAGCATCTGGTGCGGGGAAATGCGGATGAAGTCATTGCCAATTCCAAATATAAAGTAACCAGACATTATGAAACTCCGTGGACCGAGCATGCATTCCTGGAGCCGGAGGCAGCGGTTGCATTCCCGTTTGATGATGGTGTATTTATCTATTCCACCGACCAGGGAACCTACGATACCCGCCATGAGACCTCCATCCTGTTAGGCCTGGACCCGGATAAGGTTATCGTGGAAAACAAGCTGGTGGGCGGCGGCTTCGGCGGCAAGGAGGACGTAACGGTACAGCATCATGCGGCTCTGATTGCATATCTGACCAAGCGTCCGGTGAAATGCAGGCTGACCAGAAAGGAAAGCATTCTGATTCATCCGAAGCGTCATCCGATGAGTATCGACATGACCACGGCCTGCGATGAAAACGGCATACTGACAGCGATGAAGGCGGTGGTTGTGTCTGATACCGGCGCATACGCATCCCTCGGCGGCCCGGTGCTTCAGCGGGCCTGTACCCATGCGGCAGGACCGTATAACTATCAGGTGATTGATATTGACGGAAAGGCGATTTATACCAACAATCCTCCGGCTGGCGCATTCCGCGGCTTCGGCGTGACCCAGACCTGCTTTGCTACCGAGTGTAATATTAATCTCCTGGCAGAGATGGCAGGCCTGACTCCCTGGGAAATCCGTTACCGGAATGCCATTCGCCCCGGCCAGGTTCTTCCGAACGGCCAGATAGCCGATGCTTCTACCGGTTTAGCGGAGACTCTGGAGGCGGTGAAGGAAGAATTTGAAAGCAGTCCATACGCGGGAATTGCCTGTGCCATGAAGAATGCGGGCGTGGGCGTTGGTATTCCGGATACCGGACGGGTACGCCTTGTGGTGAAGGACGGAAAAGCCCACATCCATGCCGGTGCATCCGGCATTGGACAGGGCGTGGGAACAGTTCTGACCCAGGTGGTGTGCGAGACCATTGAGGAAGGACTGGACCGTGTGGCCTACCATCAGCCGAACACGGCGGAAGCGCCGGATTCCGGCACCACCTCCGGTTCCAGACAGACGCTGGTAACCGGTGAAGCGGCGAGACGGGCAGCCGTGCTGCTTAAGAAGGAGCTGGATAACGTAGGCGGCGACTGGGCGGCTCTGGAAGGAAAAGAATTCTACGGCGAGTACCTGGCGAAGACGGATAAGATGGGCACTCCGGTACCGAATCCGGTGTCCCATGTGGCTTACGGCTATGCGACTCAGGTCTGCATCCTGAATGAGGACGGAACCGTGAAGAAGATGCTTGCTGCCCACGATGTAGGAAAAGCAGTGAATCCAAAGAGTGTGGAAGGCCAGATTGAAGGCGGTGTCATCATGGGCCTGGGCTATGCGCTGACCGAGCAGTATCCGTTAAAGGACTGCGTGCCTCAGGCCAAGTTCGGAACCCTGGGCCTGTTCCGTGCGGATAAGGCACCGGATGTGGAAAGCGTCATCATCGAGAAGAAGGGCATCGATGTAGCATATGGCGCAATCGGCATCGGAGAGATTACCTCCATTCCGACAGCACCGGCGGTGCAGGGAGCATACTATAAGTGGAATAAAGAGTTCCAGACGGAACTGCCGCTGGTGGGGACGCCGTATTCGAAGAAGAAATAAGGGATTGTATCAACCTGGCGAGAGTGCGCCGCAGGGAAATCGGGATAGCCGGAAGCGCGCTCTCGCTCCGGTTTTCGCGCAGCGGTACATAAGACGCGTGAAGGACCGCGTCTAAGTACCGGCGGGAAAACAGGGCATTCCGGTTATTCCCGGTTTCCCTGCGGCTGGGCGCTGGTATTGGCTGGGTGATTTTGCGTTTTTTGTTATTTGTAATATGCAGCCGTTCAGGAGTGCGGTGTCACGGAAAAACCTGAATGACGTAATTGATCCAATATGTTTCATGTAGAAAGAAGGCAGAATATGAAACTTTTGCTGAAGGGCGGCCATGTGGTATCTTCGGAGGGTACGGTGGCGGCGGATGTGTTGATTGAAGAGGAAAGAATCGTTGAGGTGGGACCGGATCTGTCCTGTGATGGCGCTGAGATTATGGAAGTGGGCGGAAAGCTGCTGTTTCCGGGATTTATTGATGCGCATACCCACTTTGACCTGCATGTGGCCGGGACGGTGACGGCGGATGATTTTTATACGGGAACGAAGGCGGCAGTCCGGGGCGGAACCACCACGATCGTGGATTTCGGGACCCAGTATCCGGGGGAAACGCTGGAAGAGGGCTTAAAGAACTGGCATGACAAGGCGGACAACAAGTGTTCCTGTGATTATGGCTTCCATATGTCCATTACAGAGTGGAATCCGGCCATCAGCAAGGAGATTGACCGGATGGTGGAGGAAGGGGTTACTTCCTTTAAGCTTTATATGACCTATGATACCCAGGTGGATGACCGGACCATTTTTGAGATCGTGAAGCGGCTGAAGGATGTGAAGGGCATCGCCGGAGTTCACTGTGAGAACAGCGGTGTGATTGCGGCGCTTCAGGAGGAGACGGTAAATGCCGGGAAGATGGGCGTTTCCAGTCATCCGGCTACCCGCCCGGCGGCTGCGGAGGCGGAGGCCATAGCAAGACTTCTCCGGATTGCACAGATGGCGGAGGCTCCGATTATCGTGGTGCATCTGACCTGCGAGGAGGGGCTGAAGGAGATTGAGCGGGCCAGAGAAAGAGGGCAGGAGGTTTATGTGGAAACCTGTCCCCAGTATCTGCTGATGAACGATTCTCTTTACCAGCTCCCCGGATTTGAGGGGGCCAAATATGTGATTGCGCCGCCGCTTCGGAAGGAAGCGGATGAAAATGCGTTATGGGATGGACTGAAAAATGGAGAAATCCAGACCGTATCCACCGACCACTGCAGCTTTACAACCGTGCAGAAAACGCTGGGAGAGGGAGACTTTAGGAAGATTCCGGGCGGAATGCCAGGGGTGGAGACCAGAGGAATCCTGATGTACAGTGAAGGGGTCCGGAGCGGACGGATTACCCAGGAGGAGATGTGCCGCCTGCTGTCGGAAAATCCGGCGAAGCTTTACGGCATGTATCCGAGAAAGGGCGTGATTGCCGCCGGAAGCGATGCAGATATCGTGATTCTTGACCCGGCTGCGGAGGATGTGATTACGGCCGCAGACCAGCTTCAGAATGTGGATTACGCGCCGTTTGAGGGGCGCAGGGTCCACGGGCGGATTGAAACCGTATTCTTAAGAGGTCAGAAGGTGGTGGAGCATCATCAGGTCATGAAAGAGCTGGCCGGACAGTATGTGGCGCGGAAGCCATATATGGATTTATAAGGATTTTATAATTCGGTTTTCATGGCTTTTTCTGTAAAATTGTGGTATTATATTAAGAAAGAATCAGCGGACATGCCGTGGCTTTCGGGAGTCCGCCGATAAAAAGGCCTGCGCTTCGGGCGCAGTCTTTTTATCCACTCGTTATGTTTTTAAAAAGATAACGAGTAAGCAATAAAGATATCCGATGAAGGGCGTCTGAAAAAGAGAAAACAGAGCCGGACAAACTGTCCGGGCTGGGAAATGTGAGGATGAGAAAATGAATTCAAAGAAAATGTTACTTGTGTGGGGTGTGTTATTAGGAGGAATTGTAGCGATGCTGGCCTTCTTCGGAAATCCGGGGAATATGGCATTCTGCATCGCCTGCTTTGTGCGGGATATGGCCGGAGCGGCCCGGTTCCATCAGGCGGCCATCG
>JAUNPZ010000080.1:6320-8967 GCA_030536455.1 Lachnospiraceae bacterium
GCCTGCTTTGTGCGGGATATGGCCGGAGCGGCCCGGTTCCATCAGGCGGCCATCGTGCAGTATATGCGGCCGGAGATTATCGGCCTGGTAATTGGTTCCTTTGCGATTTCATTGGTGACGAAGGAGTACCGTTCCACCGGCGGTTCCTCGCCGATGATCCGGTTCCTGCTGGGTGTGATCAGCATGATCGGCGCCCTGATTTTCTTAGGCTGCCCGCTTCGTATGGTGCTTCGAATGGCAGGCGGTGATCTGAATGCGTATGTGGCCTGCATCGGCTTTGTGCTGGGCGCTGTGACCGGAAGCTTTTTCTTAAAGAAGGGCTTCAGTCTGGGACGGGCCTACGACACCCAGAAAATCAGCGGCTATGTGCTGCCGGGAATCATGGCGCTCTTATTCGTATTAAGCATCGGCACTACGATTTTTACCGTAAGTACGGAAGGCCCCGGAAGCATGCACGCCCCGGTATTTCTGTCTCTGGCAGGCGGTCTGGCATTCGGAGCAGCCGCTCAGCGGGCAAGAACCTGCTTTGCAGGCGGTATCCGTGATGCGTTCCTGATGAAAAACTATGACCTGCTTTCCGTAATCGGCGCCATGTTCGTGGCCATGCTGATTTATAACCTGGCTTCCGGAAGTTTTCATCTGGGCTTTGCCGGACAGCCGGTGGCGCATACCGAGCATATCTGGAACATATTGGGCATGTATACCGTGGGTCTTGCGGCAGTTCTGGCAGGCGGATGTCCGCTTCGTCAGCTGATTCTGGCGGGACAGGGCTCCGGAGACTCGGCTGTGTATGTGGCCGGTATGTTTGTGGGTGCGGCGGTCTGCCATAACTTCGGACTGGCATCCAGCGGAAAAGGAACTACCCCGGCCGGAAGAATCGCATGCATCGCCTGTATCGTGATTCTGCTGGTGATTGGCGCGGTGTGCCGGAGAGAGAAGAGAAAGTAATCGTTCTGCAGTGAGGCAGATAGGGAACGCCTGAAACAGGCGGCATCTGAAAGAAAACGTCTGAAACAAAAGGCATTTGAAACAGAAAATGTGTGAAACGGAAAAATGCCTGAGATAGAGAGGAGAAAAAAATGGAGATTGATGTACGAGGACTTTCCTGTCCGGAACCGGTGCTGATTGTGATGGATGCCATGGAGGATTATCCGGGAGAGAAGCTGACGGTGGTTTCCGATGCGGCTCATACCAGAGATAATATTGTGAAGCTGGCAGAAACGGAAGGCCGGAAGGCTGCGGTTACAGAAGCTGGAAAAGTTTATCGGATTGTGATAGAATGATTGAAGTGTCAAAAGGTTAAACATAGAATGAAGTGAAGGATAAAGTGGAGGATAAGATGGAACCGGAAAAGATTGTATTTTGCAAAGGCGGCGGATGCACCGCCAAGTTAGGCCCCGGCGCACTGAGCCGGGTTCTGGAAAAAATTCCGAAAACCTACGACCCGAATCTGCTGGTGGGGTATGAAAGCTCCGATGATGCGGCGGTGTACCGCCTCACCGATGATCTGGCCATCGTGCAGACGCTGGATTTCTTTCCGCCGATGGTGGAGGATCCCTATACCTTCGGACAGATTGCGGCGGCAAATGCGCTGAGCGATATTTATGCCATGGGCGGAGATGTGAAGACCGCTCTGAATATCGTCTGCTTCCCGGAAGCCATGGATCTGAATATTCTGGGACAGATTCTTTTGGGCGGCAGTGAGAAGGTGCGGGAGGCCGGAGGAGTTCTGGCCGGGGGACATTCCATTGCGGACCAGGATGTAAAATACGGCCTTTCCGTGACCGGAACCATCCACCCGGACAAGGTGCTTGCCAATAACGGCTGTCAGGAGGGGGATGTGCTGCTCTTGACGAAGCCGCTTGGAACCGGCATTGTCTGTACGGCGTCCAGAGTCGGCGGCGCATCGGAGGCGGCCATGAATCTGGCAGTAAAGTCCATGTCTACATTGAATAAATATGCGTCCGAGATTGTGCGCAGATACCGGACCCACGGCTGTACGGATGTGACCGGGTTTGGTTTCCTGGCGCATCTCTGCGAGATGCTGGAGGGACGGTTTACTGCGGAAATCGACCAGAACGCCATTCCGTACATTCCGGAATGCCCGGATTATGTGGAGGAATTTTACCTGACGGCGGCCGGACAGCGGAACCGGAATCATGTGCAGGACCAGGTACAGTTTGAAAACTGCAGCTTCGCCATCGAGGAAATCCTGTATGATGCCCAGACCTCCGGCGGCCTGCTGGTCAGCATGAATCAGGAGGACGGACCAGCTGCATTAGAAGAACTGAAGAAACTGGGCCTGCCCTGCGCAATCGTGGGACGGGTGAAAAAACGCGGTGAGAAATCGGTGATTGTGCGGTAAAAGCAGTATATAGAATGGAGGAAGCAGCAGTATGCGTTTAGATGAAAGAGGAAAGCAGTGCCCGCTGCCGGTAATCGAGGCAAAAAAAGCACTGGACCAGGCAGCGCCGGGAACGGTGGTAGAAGTGGTGGTGGATAATGAAATTGCAGTACAGAATTTAAAGAAGCTGGCAGACCATAAAGGACTGGAATCCGCATGGGAGAAGGTGGCAGACCGGGAATTTCTGGTACGGATTACGGCCGGAGGCAGCGGAAAGGAGCAGCCGGGTGAATTTGAACCGGA
>JAUNPZ010000080.1:9067-10419 GCA_030536455.1 Lachnospiraceae bacterium
AGTTTTTAGCGGAGCAGGGCGTGGAAATCCTGACCTGCGGAACCTGCCTGAATCATTATGGGTTAAGCGATACGCTTTCCGTAGGCGAAGTGACCAATATGTATGAGATTACCGAGCGGATGACGAAGGCAGGAAAGCTGATCCGGCCATAAAAACTGGTCAAAAGAACCGGTCGGCCGTAAGCACGGAACCGTTACGAAGCGAAACAGAAAGCAGGAGAGATTTAACATGTCAAATCGAAAAGAACAATTGATTATCGTCCGGGGCGGCGGAGACATTGCTACCGGCACGATTCACAAGCTTCACCGCTGCGGTTATCCGGTGATAATACTGGAAACCGGATTCCCATCGGCAATCCGCCGCCATGTGGCATTTTCGGAAGCCGCCTATGACGGAACCTGTGAGGTGGAGGGAGTGGTCTGTGTCCATGTAAAGGATTATGAGGAGGCAAAGCAGGTTCTTGAGCAGGGCGAGGTTCCGCTTTTGGAGGATCCGGAATGCAGAATCCTGGAAACGGTACGTCCCTGGGCGCTGATTGACGGGATTCTGGCAAAGAAGAATCTGGGAACCAGCCGACAAATGGCGGACAAGACCATCGGACTGGGGCCGGGCTTCACTGCGGGCAGGGATGTGGACCTGGTGATCGAGACCATGAGAGGACATAACCTGGGCCGCATCATCGGAAATGGAAGCGCGCAGCCCAATACGGGAACACCGGGAATCATCGGCGGCTATGGAAAAGAACGTGTGATTCATTCCCCGGCAAAGGGGATTCTCATGACCCGCTGCGAGATTGGGGACAAGGTGAAAAAGGGCCAGAGGATAGCCACTGTGGTCACCGGACATGGCGAGGTGGCAGTGGAAGCCACACTAGACGGCCTGCTGAGAGGCATGATCCGTTCCGGTTATCCGGTGACGGAAGGGTTTAAGATTGCAGACATTGACCCGAGAGAAAGTGAATATGAAAATTGCTTCCTGATTTCCGATAAGGCCAGATGCATCGCAGGAGCGGTGCTGGAAGGGCTTTTATATCTGGAAGAGAAGCAGGGGAGATAGGACATGATTTATTTAGACAGCGCGGCAACCAGCTTTTACAAGCCGCCGCAGGTGGCGGATGCCGTGGCGGATGCCATATGGACCATGGGAAATTATTCCCGCGGAGTCTATCAGACTGCATTGGAAAGCGCCAGGGTGATATTTGAAACGAGACAGATGCTGGATGCGCTTTTTGACGGATACGGGCCGGAGCAGACGGTATTCACGGCCAACTCCACGGAAAGCCTGAATATGGCCATAAAAGGCTGCTTAAAACCGGGAGACCATGTGGTGACAACGGTGCTGGAGCATAACAG
>JAUNPZ010000080.1:10519-14264 GCA_030536455.1 Lachnospiraceae bacterium
GAAGGAAGGGCCTTCTGGACATGGAGGCGCTTCATCAGGCCATCCGGCCGGGAGTAAAGGCTGTTATCTGCACCCATGCATCGAATTTGACGGGAAATGTGCAGGATATCCGGACCATCGGAAAATGGTGCCGGGAAGCAGGGGCCATCTTTATCGTAGACGCTTCCCAGACTGCCGGTGCATTTCCGATTTCCATGAAAAAGGATTTTATCGACATTCTTTGCTTTACCGGTCACAAGGGGCTTTTCGGGCCTCAGGGAACCGGCGGGATGTGTGTGAGAAAGGGCCTTGTTCTGGAGCCGCTGATTACCGGCGGCAGCGGAATCCAGACCTTTTCCAGGACGCATCCGGCCCAGATGCCTACGGCTCTGGAAGCCGGAACCTTAAACGGCCACGGAATCGCCGGACTGCGGGCGGGATTAAAGTGGATTGAATCCCACGGCGGGACGGAAGGAATCATGCAGAAGGAAAAAAGTCTGGCGAAAGCATTCTATCAGCAGGTGAAGGAGATTCCGGGAATCCGTTTCTATGGGGATTACGCCTCCTACGAGGACGATTGGGAGCCGCTGGATTCGGAACAGACGGCTCTCCGGGAACGGGCCGCTATGGTGACCCTGAACCTGGGTGATGAGGACTCTGCAGATGTCTGCGACTGGCTGGCGCAGGAGCATGAAATCTATACCCGCGCCGGAGGACACTGCGCGCCCCTGATGCATGAGGCGCTGGGAACGGTGGAGCAGGGAGCCGTGCGGTTCAGCTTCTCCTGTTTCAATACCATGGAGCAGGTGATGCGGGCGGCGGAGGTTTTGAAGGAGTATTGAAAAATCCCCTCAGGCGATGGAGTATGTGGCCTGAGGGGATTTTTTAGCAGTTATTTAAAATATTTTGAGGTGTCAAAGCCTTTAAAGTAATAACGGAACCGTCCCTTGGAATATGGTCCGTACTGGATGGCAGTAACCGGACAACGGTTCAGGCAGGCCATACAGAGATAACAGTCTTCTTTTATCCAAACAGGACGGTTATTTTGTATTTCAATGGCGTTTGCCGGACATAATTTAGCGCAAAGTCCGCAGCCAGTGCAGGTTTCTTCCGTCCAGTAGGAATTTGTTTTGCGTTTTCCGGCATTGAAAAGAACGGACATTTTGAAGCTTCTCATTCTTGGATTTTCACCCATTAATACATCGAAAACTTCCTCTTTCTTTTTTAACCGGTCAATAACTTCATCGACACGGGGTTTCGCTGCTTCTAGTTTTTGAATGGCACTTTCTTCTGTTTCTAAAATATGGTCAAGGACTGGAAAAGTATCCGGCATCTTTACACCATACCCACATTTCAGGGGGAGAAATTGAGAAAAATGCTGCAACGCGCAGCCAGCTACGTTACTGAAGGTGCAGATTCCGAAGGTAAATGCATCTCCTGGATTCATTTTGTCAACAAATTCAATCATAACATCAGGTGCGGCGTATGCATATACTGGAAAAACAAAACCAAGATAGTCCGTATCTGTAAAATGGTAAGATTCCGGATCTTTTCCGATGATGTCGATGGCTTCATCATTCAGATTCTGTGCGATGATTTCTGCAATTCCTTTTGAATTTCCGGTTCCTGAAAAATAAAATATCATAAAAAACTCCTTTCGTGTTGTTTATTGGAGGTTAACGTTTTCGTTCGACGCCAAGGATTTCTTTAAATGCCTTCTGGGAAAGTGTATCTGCCGTAAATAAAGCGAACATGACCAGAATCATTATTCCGGCATAAACAGCCCAGGCAGCTTTATAGGTACCTGTAGTATCAAATATGAATCCGCTGAAAGGAACACCAATGGATACGCCGAGAAATAACATGGTGTTGATCAGTCCGAAATTAGAAGAATATTCTTTTTCACCAAAGAATTTATTGGTTAAGTAAGTGGAGGACATGACCTGCACTGCTGTAGTCATACCAAAAAGCAAGGCAGGTATTATCATTACCGGTCCGTCAATGAGGAAAATGAGGGAAATTAATGCCAATGCAGCAATGCTGCAGCAAATAGCCGAGGCTGGTTTTACGCCGAATTTATCAAAAATCCCACCTAGGAAAATTTTGGCAAAAATTCCGGTAAACATGACGAGAGAGTATAGTCTTGCGGCTTCTGATGCGGAACCGACACCAGTCCAATAAGCAACGAGCTGATGCTGGGTTCCCATTGTAACCATACCCATGGCAAAAATTGCAAAGGCAAAAATCCAGAAAACCGGCATCTTAAGGAGCTGCGCTCTTGAAAATCCAACCGCTTCGCCTTTTTTAGAAACGCCTTTTGGAGGCCCGCCTAATGGCTCCTGACCTAAGTCAGACGGTTTCACTTTAATGAGCAGGAATACATTCAGCAATGTAGTGACCAGGATTGAAATCGCGATTACACGATATCCGGTGCGCCAGCCATAGCGTGAAATAATATTTGCTATTACCGGGGAAAACAGCGAGGATACCAGACCGGAACCTGTGAAAGCAATTCCGGTTACAAATCCACGTTTGTCGTTAAACCAGTTTGCCAGAAGCATGGTCATAGGGATAGAACCATAAAGACAGATAGCAGTTCCGGCTAAAAATCCGCCAAAATAGAATCCGTAAACATGATTCGAGATGGAGTAGCAAAAATGAGCACAGCCACCAAGGACAGCACCGGCAATAATCAACAGTTTTAAAGAATATTTTTTGAAAAGTCCACCGATAAATGGCATTAAAAGCATGGTGGTTACCGTGCTGCAGGTGCTATAAACCATAAAGGAAGCACGTCCTACCCCTAAGGATTCCGTAACAGGTGCAACGAAGAGCGCATTAAAATAAGACAGTAAGCCAGTACTTGATGCAGACAGCAGGATACAGGAAAGTACGATAATCCAGCCATAGAAAAAATGATTCTTATGTTTTTCGGTCATCCTAAACATCTCCTTTGATATTATTATTGGTTATAAATAAAAAACTGATGGCCATTCAGTTTAGCATTCAAACGCGAAAAAGGAATATTGGAAAAAATACTTTAGCACCTAATGTATAAGAACAAAAAAATAATTTGACAATCTGACTCTTACTCGATAACATGAGAATATAAGGATGATTAATGCATTAGCATCTAATGCAATTTAAGGTTATCATGTTTGTCTGAAGATGTCAATATATTCTTCGAAAAAATAAAAAATGCGAGGAAATTCAAATGGAACGTAAATTATTGTTGAAAAAATTGCGAGAGGAAACGAGAAATGCATCAATCGCATACTATAATTATATGTTTACTGACCGGGAATATGTAAAAGGGCATCCGCTTCACTTGAGAGAAATTCATTTTTTAAGTGTAGTAGGTGACTGCAGTCCGATTACAATCACAGAAATTGGAAATAAATTAGGAATTACGCAAAGTGCAGCTTCCCAGATCGCCTCCCGCCTTTTAACAAAGAAGCTAATTGAAAAGGTAAAATCGCAGAAGGACAGGAGATATTCGGTTGTGATTCTTACGAGTGTAGGACAGAAAATATACGAGGAATATTGTCGGTATAATGAACAGAGAACAGAAGATGTGGATAGCTGTTTCCAGGATATTTCTGAAGAAGAACTGGAGATAATCATACAGTATGAGAGGACGATACAAAAAATATTCCGTGGGGAATTAGCAAAGAACACAACAGTATAATACAGAGAAAAAGTATGCAAGAATTCTTATAAAAAGCAGAGAAAGGATATGGTACAAACACACTCTGGGAAAAACGAT
>JAUNPZ010000081.1:0-7749 GCA_030536455.1 Lachnospiraceae bacterium
ATTAATAAAACAGACGGTTCACCGCGCTGAAGATGCCGCGGATTGAAGCGCGGGTAATGTTGGAGCTGATGCCGACGCCGTAGGTAGTCTTCCCGGTCTTCACATCCAGCACATGGATGTAGGAAGCTGCCTGCGCGCCGGAACCGGAGCTTAATGCATGCTCGGAGTAATCCATAACGCGGATTTCGATGCCGAGCGCCTCCTCCAGGCCTCTCTGAACCGCATCAATCGGGCCGTTGCCCACTCCCTCGAAGTACTTCTCTATGCCGTGGTCGGTATAGGTTACCTTAGCAAGGGTTGCGAACTCGCCATTGCCCGTATCCGTATCGGAAATCCGGCACTTTCTGAAGTGAATCGGTTCTTTTCTTTCCAGATAATTCTTCTTGAACTCATCCATGATCTGCTCCGGAGCCACCTCTCCCTGCTGCTCGGAAATCTTCTGGATGACGTCTGCAAATTCCTTGTGCATTCCCTTCGGCAGCTTGAAGCCGTAGAAGGTATCCATCACGAAGGCTACGCCGCCCTTGCCGGACTGGCTGTTGATGCGGACAATCGGCTCGTACTGGCGGCCGATGTCGCTTGGGTCGATCGGAAGGTACGGAACCTCCCAGTACTGGCTGTTCCGGCTCTTAAGCGCCTGCATACCCTTGTTGATAGCATCCTGATGGGAACCGGAGAATGCGGTAAATACCAGCTTTCCTGCATATGGATGACGAGGCGGGATGCTCATCTTGGTGCAGCGCTCGTAAACCTCGGAAATCTCCTTTACGTTCTCCACGTTCAGTTCCGGATCAATGCCCTGGGAGAACATATTGTAAGCCAAGGTCATCACGTCCACATTACCAGTACGCTCGCCATTGCCAAATAAGGTGCCCTCCACACGGTCCGCACCTGCAAGCAGAGCCAGCTCCGTCGCCGCGATGCCGGTTCCCCGGTCATTATGGGGATGCACACTTAAGATGATGCTTTCCCGGTTCTTGAAATGGGTGTTCATCCACTCAATCTGGTCGGCATATACGTTCGGTGTATTCATCTCTACCGTAGAAGGCAGATTGATGATGATCTTTTTCTCCTTTGTCGCTCCCCAGGTCTCCTGAACAGCGGTACAGATATCCAGCGCAAAGTCTAACTCCGTGCCGGTAAAGCTTTCCGGAGAATACTCCAGCAGAATCTCGCCGTCAAAATCCGATGCATACTTCTGAACCAGCTTGGTTCCGATGATGGCGATTTCCTTCACCTCTTCCATATCCTTGTGGAAAACCACATCCCGCTGAAGGGTGGAGGTGGAATTATAAATATGTACGATGGCCTTCTTGATGCCCTTTAAGGCCTCGAAGGTTCTCTTGATCAGATGCTCCCTGCACTGAACCAGCACCTGCACCACCACATCGTCCGGAATCAGCTTCCGGTCAACTAACTGGCGAAGGAAGTCAAACTCAATCTGGGAAGCAGCCGGGAAACCGATCTCGATTTCCTTAAAGCCAAGCTTCACCAGAAGATTAAACATCTCAATCTTCTCTTCCACCACCATCGGCTCAACCAGTGCCTGGTTGCCGTCGCGAAGGTCCACGCTGCACCATACCGGTGCCTTTTCAATCTCTTTGTTCGGCCAGGTTCTTTCCGGAAAATCCACTACGGGAACTCGTTTATATCTTTGATAATTCAACATGATTCATTCCTTTGCTCGTAAATTCCGTACTTGAGTACGTTACTCCATTATAGCATACGGCACTTTCTCTGGCAAGATTTTCCCGTTTAAATTTTCATCTGCTGTTTTTATCGCTGTTTTTTATCTTATAAGTAACCACCTGATTGCGGCCAAGCTCGCGAATCCCGTTGATTCCGGCCTGTACCGAAGTCGTCTCATCCAGCTTCACTTCATCCAGCTGTACATTCTTTCCATCCTTCTGAACGCATACCGGAATGCTGCTTTCTTCTCCGTTAAAGAAGCGGATAATCAGCGCATCCTCCCGCTCCGCCTTCTTCAGAACGCTCATAACCGCTTTTCCTTCGGTTTCTGCAAGGAGACTGCAGGTATATGGAACCTCCCTGCCGGAAGAGTTCAGCTTCATGGCATTGTATGGCATCTTATTATAAGTGATAAATGGAGTGGTAAATTCCTTAGCCAGCCTTGGAAGCGCTTCCTTCTCTGCTGTGACTCCGATCCGATAGCTCTGAACGCCCCGGAGCTGGGAATCCGGCGTCTCCATCTTGATGCCGGAAGGTCTTCCCGGACGTCTGGTCAGCTCTTCCTTTCCAAGCACGCCCACGCTGCAGAACAGGGTGACCGCCAGCGTATCATAGGAATCTCCGATGAACTCATACTCCCTCACCGAATCCGTCATAACAGACAGGCCATATGCTCCGCCTCCGGTCACATAAGACAGGAAGGGATAGATGGAATCCGGACGCTCGGACCATTTCTCCTTCTCCCACACATCCATTGCGGAATCCCGCATCGGACGGCGGATGCTTCCGAACTGGTTGTCGCTGAGAGAATACTCTGCCGGAGCCTGACCAGGCAGCAGCAGGCGAAGTCTGTGATCATCCGCCTGATTATCAATCTCTGCCTCGATCTCCAGAACCCTGGAATCCTTCTTAAGTTCTACATGAAGAACCGCATTTACACGGCCATCAGACAGATGGTTCTTTCTGCTTTCCAGACAGGATGGTACTGCCATCGCTACCCGGATTTCGGCCTTCTGGCTGTAAGTGCCGGAAGTGAAGGTTACCTCTGCGCTGCAGTTTTCAGAAGTCAGGATCCAATCCTCTGCTGGTGCTGCATAGTCATAACCGTCACCATCATCACCGCCGTCTTCCAGCAGCAGGACATTCTTGTAAACTCTGCCGTTGGTTTTATCAAGAACCGTCAAGGTACCGTTCGCTTCAATCTTTGCGGAAAGCCACGGATTCTCCAGGCAGAAGTCTGCCGCTGCTCCGGTGCCTTCCTCCGCGCCGTTTTCAGACAGGACTTCTTCCGATCCGCTTACAGGTGCCTCCTTCACCAGATAGGTTTCATATCCCATGGAGGGAAGCGTATCAAAAAGCTCTACCGTATACTTCACAAACGGGTCATAATTGCCGTAATGGACAATCTGACGGTCGATCAGGCCTGCATCTACAATCTCCTTTTCCATCACCTCGTAAGCCAGGATGGTGCCGTCTGCTTTTTCCAGAGTAAAATTCTTCATCTTCGTGATGATCTCTCCCCGAATCACTCCGGTGCGCTCATAAGGAACCAGGTTGAATACCGTCAGCTTATCCAGTGCGATTTCACAGCTCATGGCATCGGTGATGGCTCTCTTGTAGAATTCGATCAGCTTGTCCGTCCGTTCCTCCGCCAGGAAGTACCGGTCCGCTATGGCCCGGTGAACCTTATCGCTGCAGCAGCATCCGATGGAATCGTGAGCATGATTCTTCATCAGCTCCTTCCAGATTGCCTCCATCAGGCCATGATGGTAAGAAAAACCCAGACTGTATGCGATGGAGGCCAGCGGCTCCAGGCAGTTGGTAATCTTATTCTCAATCCTTGTATTGGCCGCCTTTAAATCCGCCCTGGAAGAATAGATGCTTCTGTGGACACGCATGTACTTTCCGTCTAAAAACTCCCCTTTTAGTGTATCCAGATGCTCTGCCTTTTCGATTTCATCAAACACATTTTCATACCGGCTGAGGAAAAATTCCTTATCCGGATAAATCTCCTTCATGGTATCCATGACCTGATAAATATTCTTCTGAATCGGCATCTGGTCATGGCCGTTCGGAACCAGGATATGGTCCGTCGTGGCGCCCTTTTCCAGAACCGGCATATACTTTTCCATTCTTTTCGCCAGAGCGTTCTTCTCTGCCGGAAGATACTTTCCGATTGCATAGCCTAATGGCAGAAGCTGTACCATTACTCTGGAGCCCTCGTCATCTTCCCAGTAAAACTCCGTCTTGTCGGTGCCCATGCGCTCGGAGGTTCCTCTCCAGAACATACTTCTTTCGATGTTGAAGCCGTTCAGAATCTGCGGCATTCTGGCGCTCTGGCCGAAGGAATCCGGCAGATAGCCGATCATCATCGGCTCTCCGAACTCCTCGCAGTCCTTCCTTCCATACAGAAGATTCCGGACGATAGACTCTCCCCCTACCACCATCTCATCTGTCTGGGTATACCATGGTCCGATAATCAGCCTGCCCTGCTGCACCAGCCGCTTTACCCGCTCCCGGTTTTCCGGTACTACGCTGAAATAATCTTCCAGCACAGAGGTCTGGCCGTCCAGGACAAAATACGGATACTCCTCATTATTCTCCAGCATTTCCAAAACCTCTTCCATGTCATTTACCAGAAGGATTTTTGATTCCTCTGCCGTAAAATACCACTCTCTGTCCCAGTGGAAATGAGGAACCACATGTACTTTATCTGCCATAATTGATACGCCTTTCTCATTCAGCCGGTCTGCAAAACGGAATTATCTTGCAGCCTTATCATACTTGATTTTCTTTAAAGTTACTAAAATCGCGGTGGAAATTACAGCGCCCAGCACGGCTGCGAAGAACCAGATCAGAGGATTGGCCATTCCGCCCATTCCATCCTTTAACAGGAACATGGAGAAGATACCTGCGCCTGGAACATCCAGACCGATGTTGCACATCGCGATGATTGCGCCGGTTACCGCAGAGCCTGCGCAAAGGGAGAAGATAACACGAATCGGGTCCGCCATCATAACCGGGATTGCGCCCTCGGTGATTCCAGCCAGTCCCAGAATCCAGGTAGACATACCTGCCTCCTGCTCTTCCTTTGTAAAATACTTCTTAAATCCAAGGGTAGAGAAGGTTACTGCAAATGCAGATACCATCTTGATGGATGCGAATGCCGCATAAGGCATCAGGATTCCATCTGCCATAGCGCCCACACAGAAGGTGTAAGCTGCCTTATTTACCGGTCCTCCAAGGTCGAAGGAAACCATGATGCCGATTACTGCGCCAAGCAGAGCCGCATTGGAACCGCTCATAGAGCCAAGGAAGCTGATCAGGCCCTGATTAATCATAGCTACCGGCTTACCTAACAGGAAGAACATGACGATGCCGACAATCAGAGAGCTGAATACCGGATATACCCAGAAGGATACGAAGCCGGCCAGAACGCCCTTTGCAGGAATGGCTTTCCGAAGGAAACGAACGGCATAGCCGGCTACCAGACCGCCTAACATACCGCAGAGGAAACCGCCGTTGATCAGGTTTGCCGCAACACCGGCGATAAAGCCAGGTGCCAGAGCCGTCTTATCTCCCAGGGAGTATGCCATGTAAGCCGCTAACATCGGAATCATCAGGGTTCCAAGAGAATTACCGCCCATCTTGCGGAACAGCCACAGCCAGCTGTTTTCCATGTTGTAAAGCTCCTGAAGGCCAAAGCCCTGTGCAATCAGTACGGCAAATGCATTAATCATACCGCCTGCTACAATAATCGGAATGATGTAGGAAATACCGGTAAGAACGGCCTTCTTAATCTCGCTTCCTACGCTTTCTTTCTGCTCAAAATCGGTTTCTGCTGCCACGAAATTACCCTTTCCTTCCTTTTCCGCTTTGTCAAGCGCCGCGCGGATTACCGCCTGGCCGTCCTTGATCGGTGCTGCTACCTTCGTCTTGTAAACAGGCAGATGGCTGAAACGCTCACTGTCCTTTACTGCCACATCGGCTGCGAAAATCGCCGCATCGGCATTCTTTAACAGGGATGAGGAGTGCCGGTCCTCTACGCCATTGGCGCCCTGCTTCTCTACATAAACCTTAACCCCCATCTCCTCACCGGCCTTTACCAGCGCCTCTGCGGACATGTAGGTATGCGCGATGCCTGCCGGACATGCGGTAACTGCCACGATGGTCTTTTTATAGGTCTTGCCGCTCTTTGCAGCCGCTTTCTCATTTACCTCCAGGTTCTGATAGAACTCAGCCGCGCTTTTGGATGCCTTCAGACGCTCCAGATAGCTGGAATCGGAAACTCTGGTCATCAGCTCAGACAGAAGCTCCAGATGGGTGCTGCCTGCCTCTGCCTCCGGAATCGCCAGCAGGAAGATGATGGAAACCTGATTGCCGGGAACGATGCTCTCCCAGTCGGTAATCGGCTTCTTTACCGTTGCCACCGCAAATGCCGCTTCCTTTACCGCGCTGCTCTTTCCATGAGGGATTGCCATACCACAGTCAATTCCCGTTTCGGACATCGCCTCGCGCTCCAGAACCGACTTGTAATATTCCTCTCTTGATGTCAGTTTGCCTGCCTGATCCAGCTGGTCAACCAGATAATTGATAGCTTCCAGTTTTGATGAAAACTCGCATCCCAGGCTGATTAAAGCCTTGCTTGTTGCCTTTTGCAGATTCATAATGGACCCCTTTCTTTTGCTGTAACTGCTTGGTACCTTCACAGTCATGTTTTATTATCTTTTCGATGGGCCTAGTATAGCATAAAGTTTTTTCAAAACCGTTTTTTCATAATTTATCCACGCAAATAATTTTTCCGGTGTACATATACACAAAAAGCGGAAGAAATATCCCATTTCCCGCCGCCTTTGCTGTATTTTCCGTTTTTACATCTTATCGCCGCTTTTGCTGTTTTTGCCGCTCTCCTATACCTCGATATATCCCTGCCAGAACTCCTCGCTTAAAAGCCGCACCAGAACCATAAGGCCGCTCCGGTCCGTCACATTATACCCCTGCACCTCCCGGTCCTCGCCCCAGAAGTACAGGTTCACATCGCAGGCCGCTGCCAGCCGGTTTTCGCAGAAATGGGTGATGCTCACCACCGGCATTCCAATCTCCTTCGCCTCTCCTGCCATGGAAATCAGACGGTCGTTCTCCCCTCTGGCGCTGATGATGATCAGCATGTCCTCCCGGCTTCCATGGCGGACCGCATAAAACATATCATGAATCTGCTGATAGAACTGAACGCTGCAGTCCAGGCACCGCAGATTCTTTCCCAGCATCTCGCAGAAATAGGTGGAATCTCCCACCCCCGCAAAGATGCAGCACCTGGCCTTCTTCATCATATAGGCTACCCGCTTTAAGTTTGCCGGGTCTATGGTATCCAGCGTCTTCACAATGTTGGCCGGAAGCTGCCCCAGCACTCTGGCGCTGATGGTCTTCCCCTCCTCATCCTCCGGATGACTTTCCTTCTGAAGAGAAAATTTAAGTTCGGAAAATCCGCTGTACTCCAGCTTTTTTGACAGCCGCATCACTGCATTGGGCGCAATGTATAAATCCGCCGCAATCTTCTGGATGGACAGCTTCATAATATCCTTCCGGTGTTTCTGGATGTATTCGACGATATCATCGTCCGTATCATTCATCTGCAGCTCGTGGCGCAGTACACGTTCTTCGAAATTCATGTGGGTTCTCCTGTGTAGTAGTTCTTTGATTGCTATGGTCTTCCTGCTGCACCCGCATCAACATCTCTCTCAGGTCCTTGGGGACTTCTTTTCCCTGCATCAGATAAACCAGAGCCTGTGTCTTCTCCACCTCGTACTCGTCATCCTCCGGAACCGCATTCGTCATATCCAGATTGATGCCTAGCTTTAAAGCCTCTTCATGCAGCCATATCTCTTTCTCCATTTCTTCCGGTGTCCGTTCCGCAATTTCTGGATGCTTCCGCTTTGAAATGCTGGCTGTCATTTCGTGGAGCTGAGCCAATTCTTTTTCTAACGTTGTCATTTTTCACGGCCTCCTTTCTGATACAAGATTCCATAATGTTCCGCTCTCTTTAACATGTCATGGATTGCT
>JAUNPZ010000081.1:7849-14244 GCA_030536455.1 Lachnospiraceae bacterium
CAAAAAAAGGACTGCCGCTTTGACAGCAATCCCTCTCCCTGTCAAAACGGCAATCCTATCCTATCTTATTTTATCCAATCCTATCCTGCATCCGCAGCCTATGCAAAATGTCCCTGCTTCTCCATCACCGCAATTACCTGGTCCACCTTGCTCTCGCAGAGCTCATGGGACGGCGCTTCCACCATAACCCGGACCACCGGCTCCGTGCCGGACTGACGCAGCAGAATCCGGCCGTCATTGCCTAATTCCTCGGCCACCTTTGCCACCTCTGCCTGAACGGCCTCGTCATCCTGAGCGGCTCTTTTATCCTTCACCCGCACATTTTTCAGAACCTGCGGATAAATTTCAACCTCGGAAGCCAGCTTCTCTAAGGTCTGCTTCTTCTCCAGAATCACTTCCATCACCTTTAAGGAGGTAAGAATGCCGTCGCCGGTGGTGGCGTGCTTGCTGAAGATGATATGGCCGGACTGCTCGCCGCCCAGGCCGTGTCCATTGGCAGACATGTTCTCGTACACATACTTATCGCCCACGGCGGTCTTCTCGTAGCGGATGCCCTCCCGGTCAAATGCCTTATATAAACCGAAGTTGGACATGATTGTGGTCACTACCGTGTTGTGCGGCAGCATGCCCTGCTCCTTCATATACTTGCCGCAGACATACATAATCACATCACCGTCAACCAGATTTCCCTTTGCATCCACAGCCAGACAGCGGTCCGCATCACCGTCATATGCAAAGCCTACGTCACAGCCCTCTTCCACCACGAATCTCTGCAGATCGCCGATGTGGGTGGAGCCGCAGTTGGTGTTGATATTCACACCGTTCGGATCGTTGTGGATCACATGGGTTTCTGCGCCCAGCGCGTCAAATACATTCTTTGCGATGGCAGATGCGCTTCCGTTTGCGCAGTCCAGCGCCACCTTCATGTTCTTAAAGGAACGGGTTGCAATGGAAATCAGATAGCCGATGTAGCGGTTTCTTCCGGCTGCAAAGTCCACGGTACGGCCGATGTTCTCCCGTTTTGCCATGGGAATCTCGCCCATCTCCCCGTCTAAATATTTCTCAATCTCTGTAATCACGCTTTCTTCCAGCTTCTCGCCATTTCCGTTAATGACCTTGATTCCATTGTCATAGAATGGGTTGTGGCTGGCGGAAATCATGATGCCGCAGTCGAAGCCCTCGGTCCGGACCACATAGGATACGCTTGGGGTGGTGGTAACATGAAGCAGATAGACGTCTGCGCCGGAAGCGGTCAGTCCTGCAACCAGAGAATACTCAAACATATAGCTGCTTCTTCTGGTATCCTTGCCGATTACCACCCGGCATCTGGTATCTGCATCCTTCTGGCCGTAATACCAGCCCAGGAAACGTCCTACCTGATATGCATGCTCTACCGTTAAATCCACATTTGCCTCACCACGGAAGCCGTCCGTTCCAAAATATTTTCCCATATTTTTATTCCTTTCCAGCAGCTGGTCTCTGCCCGGACCTTTCCGCACAGGTCTTCCTGCGCAAGTCCTCCCGCACAGTTTTTCCTGCACAAGTCCTTCCGCACGAATCTTCCTGCGCAGGTCTTCCTGCCCACCAGCCGCCCACAGCCATTCCGGTTCGTTTCCTGTCCGCCGGCCTTCGCCGGCCTCATCCCGCCCGGAATCCATCTCTTTCCCCAAATACAAAAGCCTGGTTACAGACTGTTTTTCCTCTGTAATCAGGCTAATTTTACCAACCTCATCCTGTAATGTCAAGATAACGGCCGGAATCTTAAGATTTCCTTTTGTTTTTCTGCGTTTTCTGCGAATTTCTTTACCATGTAATGTCTTTCAGGTATCTCCGCAGCGCATCCTGCCAGGTGGGCAGCGGCTGGAATCCGTTTTCCAAAAGCTTGCTCTTATCCATCCGGCTGTTATGCGGGCGCTTCGCCTTTGCCGGGAACTGGTCGCTGCTTACCGGAGTTACCTGTACCTCAGACATCCCGGCCTCCTTGAAAATCTGGCAGGCGAACTCATACCAGGAGCAAAGTCCCTCATTGGTCACATGGTAGCGACCGTATTTGTCGGTCTGAATCATATCCACCACCAGTCTTGCCAGGTCATAGGTATAGGTAGGGGAACCGATCTGGTCCGCTACCACGCTGACCGCCCCCCGCTCCCTGCCCAGACGAAGCATGGTTTTGATGAAGTTCTTTCCGTTTACGCCGAACACCCAGGCAATCCGCAGGGTAAAGAACTTTTCTACCAGCTCTTCCACCGCCAGCTCACCCTCGTACTTAGTCTGACCGTATACATTTAACGGCGCGCGCGCATCATCCGGCTTCCAGAAATTCTCTCCCTCGCCGTCAAAGACATAATCGGTGCTGAAATACATCATCTTGATATCCAGCTCCCGGCACACCCTGGCGATGTTTCTGGTGCCCTCCGCATTTACCTTCCGGCAGATTTCCACGTTATCCTCCGCAGCATCTACTGCAGTATATGCCGCACAGTGGACCACTGCGTCCGGATTTGCAGATTTTATCACATTTTCACAGGCGGCGGCATCGGTAATGTCCATCTCTTCCACGTCCACGCCGATGGCCTCAATGCCCCGCTTCTCACATTCCTTTACTACGTCATAGCCCAACTGGCCTTTGACGCCGGTTACCAAAATTCTCATGGCCGCCTCCGCTCCTCATCAAACTCCCTGCCCGCGCTGCTCCCAATCGTCACAGCCACGGGCAGAAATCCTTGAAAATCTGTCATTCTCCTACAGACGGTTTCCGTACATCTTGTCGAAATAGCCGCTGTACTCGCCGCTTAAGATGTGCTTCCACCAGTCCTGATTGTCCAGGTACCACTGGATGGTCTGCTGGATGCCGGTGTCAAAGTTGTACTGAGGCTTCCAGCCTAATTCGGTCTCCAGCTTGGTGGGGTCGATGGCATATCTCCGGTCATGGCCCGGCCGGTCGGTGACGAAGCGGATTAAGGATTCCGGCTTGTCTAACGCGCGCAGAATGGTCTTTACCACCTCTAAGTTGGTTCTCTCATTATGTCCGCCGATGTTGTAAACCTCGCCCACACGGCCATTGTGGATGATTAAATCGATGGCCTGGCAGTGGTCTGCCACATGGAGCCAGTCGCGAACGTTCTCGCCGGTTCCATATACCGGAAGCTCCTCATCGGCCAGCGCACGGCTGATGATAAGCGGAATCAGCTTCTCCGGGAAATGATACGGGCCATAGTTGTTGGAGCAGCGGGAGATGGTCACCGGCAGGCCGTAGGTTCTGTGGTATGCCAGCACGAACAGGTCCGCGCTTGCCTTTGCAGAGGAATACGGGCTGGAGGTGTGCAGCGGAGTTTCCTCGGTAAAGAATAAGTCCGGGCGGTCTAACGGAAGGTCGCCGTAAACCTCATCGGTGGAAACCTGATGATAACGCTTGATTCCGTACTTGTTGCAGGCATCCAGAAGGGTGGTGGTTCCCATCACGTTGGTGCGGACGAAAATCTCCGGGTCGGTGATGGAACGGTCTACATGGCTTTCTGCCGCAAAGTTTACCACCATGTCCGGCTTCTCCTGCTCAAACAGGTTAAAGATGAACTCCCGGTCTGCGATATCGCCCTTGATGAACTTGTAGTTCGGCTTATCCTCTACCAGCTTTAAGTTTTCCAGGTTTCCTGCGTAGGTCAGCAGGTCCAGGTTGATAATCATGTCATCCGGGTACTTGTTTACCATGTGATGCACAAAATTGCTTCCGATAAATCCGGCGCCGCCGGTTACGATAATTTTCATAATCTTGCTTCTCCTGTTCGTTCGTATTTTTATTCGTTTCTGTTTCTATTTATTTCTCATGCAGCTTGTCTACATACTTACCGTCCAGCACATCCTTTAAATACTTGCCGTACTGGTTCTTTTTCAGAACCTCGTAGGCCTCCATCACCTGCTCCTCGGTAATCCAGCCATTTAAGTATGCGATTTCCTCCAGGCAGGCAATCTTTCTGTGCTGATGGGTTTCTACCGTCTTTACAAAATTGGTTGCTTCTACCAGGGACTCATGGGTTCCGGTATCCAGCCAGGTAAATCCCTGACCCATAAGGGTGACATCCAGCTCCCCATTTTCCAGATAAATCCGGTTTAAATCGGTGATTTCCAGCTCGCCTCTGGCCGATGGCTTTAAGTTCTTTGCGTACTCCACCACCTTGTTGTCGTAGAAATACAGACCGGTCACACAGTAATTGGACTTTGGATGCTCCGGCTTCTCCTCGATGGAGATAGCCTTTCCTTCCTTGTCGAACTCCACGATGCCGAACCGCTCCGGATCCTCCACATAGTATCCGAATACCGTTGCGCCGACCTGCTTGGCTGCTGCCTCGCGAAGACGCTTCTTTAAGCCGTGTCCGTGGAAAATGTTATCGCCCAGAATCATGGCTACAGACTCTCCGCCGATAAATTCCTCTCCGATGATAAATGCCTGGGCCAGACCGTCCGGGCTTGGCTGTACCGCATAGGATAAGTGGATGCCGAACTGGCTTCCGTCCCCTAACAGAGACTCAAACCGCGGCGTATCATCTGGTGTGGAGATAATCAGGATATCCCGGATTCCTGCGTTCATCAGTACGGACAACGGATAATAAATCATCGGCTTGTCGTAAATCGGAAGAAGCTGCTTTGACGTTACCTTGGTCAGCGGATACAGTCTGGTTCCGCTGCCGCCTGCTAAAATAATACCTTTCATCGTAATTTCCTTCCCATACCGTCCTCCGGCGCAAATGCTCCGGGGCGGCCTTCTCTTGTCAGTTTTCAGGTTCTCATACTGCCATCATAAGGCATGACGTAAGGTAACAGTCAAGGGCATTTTCATTCAAAAAGAAGATTTTCAATGAAAAAAGACATCCAAACGGCCTTCTCCCGGTCATTTCTGATGTCCTTTTATCAAAACGTTATTGATTTCATCCGTCAGCGCCGCCTTCATCGGTGCAGCATCCGCCTTGTCAATCCGGCATCGGCCTCATGGTTCAGCGCCGGCACCGGAACACTCCGGCATCCTTGGTAATCCGAAACGCTTTTTTCTTCTCCAGCTTCTTCTGGATATAGGCCTTAAACTCCTCATACCGCCCCTGGATGTAGTCCCTCTGGTTTCCATGGCAGGACAGGATATAGTCGATGATCGGCTGGGCTTCGGTGACCACCAGCTCATCCTCATACCGCACCAGCTCCACCCTGGAAAAATAGCGGCGGAGAATCTCTTCCCCGTTCTCCAGGCCGAACACATCGCTTAACGGCACCTCCGACAGGCTGATCCGCTCATCGAAGCCCTCCGCCAGGTCCGAAATCTCATGCATATGCCGCTCGCCATAGGTGCTGCAGATAAAACAGCCCTCCGGCTTCAGCACCCGCCGCACCTCCGACAGGGCCTGGTCTAAGTCCTTTAGATAAAACAGCACATGATTCGCCGTCACCCGGTCATAAACCCCATCCGGAAATGGAATCTGATGACAGTCGAATACGCGGTAGGAAAACAGTGCTTCCATATCCTCTGAATACCGCATTCCCGGCTTTCCCAGACGCTCCCTGGCATCCTGGATCATGCCTGCCGAAATATCGGACAGACAGATAACGCCCGCCTGCTTCCATTCCGCCAGCCGCTCCAGATTCTCTGCCCAGAGCTCCCCGTTCCCGGCTCCCAGCTCCAGAAGCTTCATCCCCGGCCGCAGGTCAAGCTGGCGGTACAGCCAGCGAAACCACCCCTCCGGGTTCACGCTGTAATCCTGGTGGAGGCGGATGCGGACACTGGTATTGGCCCCCGTCTTATACTGCT
This sequence comes from Lachnospiraceae bacterium, assembly GCA_030536455.1. Classification (GTDB taxonomy): domain Bacteria; phylum Bacillota; class Clostridia; order Lachnospirales; family Lachnospiraceae; genus Caccovicinus. Next base: position 13,641 of record JAUNPZ010000081.1, read on the forward strand.
CCGCCAGGCTTTTTTCCATATCAATCAGATGAATCAGATGGAGGATGGTTTTCCAGTCCACCTCCCCGGTGCGCCCGATGATGCGAGAGGCCTCCGTCAGAGACTCCTCCACCATCAGAAGGCTTTCTATCTTCTTCTTCACCAGCCCAAGCTGCAGCTCCAGGGAACGGCGCACATAATCCTGGTCCGAATCATTCATGGAGATTTCCTGAATCTCATCCAGGGAAAACCCCAGGTACTTCAGCGTCAGAATCTTCTGCAGCTTTGCAAAATCCCCGTCCGTGTACAGCCGGTAGCCCGACTCGCTCATATGGGACGGCTTTAAGATTCCCTGCTTGTCATAGTACCGGATGGTCCGCACCGAAACGCCTGCCTTCTTCGCGAACTCCCCGGTGGTATAAATCACCCCGCTCATCATTTAAGCGGTTTCCTGCAGCTTGCTCAGCTTCGCCGCCTGGTCCGCCGTAATCAGCGCATCCAAAAGCTCCTGAATATCTCCGTTCATAATAGAATCGATCTTATATAAGGTCAGCTTGATTCGGTGGTCGGTCACACGGCCCTGCGGGAAGTTGTAGGTACGGATCTTCTCCGAGCGGTCGCCGGT
>JAUNPZ010000223.1 GCA_030536455.1 Lachnospiraceae bacterium
TTAATCGTCCGCCTCATCCGCTTCCGTCACGGTAAAGGTAAATCTCTTTCTTGCCATCTCATCGCTTTCCAGATACTCGTCGTAAGTGGTAATCTTGTCAACCAGCTTGCCGTTGATAATCTCCATAATCCGGTTTGCGGTGGTCTGCACCACCTGATGGTCACGGGAGGAGAAAATCATCACACCTGGGAATTTAATCATACCGTTGTTTAATGCGGTGATGGATTCCATATCCAGATGGTCGGTCGGCTCGTCTAACATCAGCACGTTCGCCGCGGAAATCATCAGCTTGGACAGCATACAGCGCACCTTCTCACCACCGGAAAGCACGCGGACCTTCTTCACGCCGTCCTCCCCGGCAAACAGCATACGTCCCAGGAAGCCGCGCACATAGGTCACATCCTTCTCCGGGGAATACTGGGTCAGCCAGTCTACGATGGTGTCATCGCTGGCAAACTCTGCGGTATTGTCCTTCGGGAAATAGGACTGGGTGGTGGTCAGGCCCCACTTGTAGCTTCCCTCATCCGGCTCCATCTCTCCGGCCAGAATCTTAAAGAGAACGGTCTTGGCCCGCTCATTTGGTCCGACCAGCGCCACCTTATCCTCTCGTCCCAGGATAAAGGAAATGTCGTCTAAAATCTTCTCGCCGTCGATGGTCTTGGACAGATGCTCTACCGTCAGGACCTCATTGCCAATCTCACGAAACGGGCGGAAATCGATGTATGGATACTTTCTGCTGGAAGGCTTGATCTCATCCAGCTCAATCTTCTCCAGAGCACGCTTTCTGGAGGTTGCCTGCTTGGATTTGGAAGCATTTGCGGAGAAACGCTGGATAAATTCCTGCAGCTCCTTAATCTTCTCTTCCTTCTTCCGGTTGGCTTCCTTCATCTGCTTAATCATAAGCTGGCTGGACTCGTACCAGAAATCATAGTTTCCGGCGTAAAGCTGAATCTTGCCGTAGTCAATGTCTGCGATATGGGTGCAGACCTTATTCAAGAAATAACGGTCATGGGATACCACGATAACCGTGTTGTCGAAATTGATCAGGAACTCCTCCAGCCATGCGATGGCGTCCAGATCCAGGTGGTTGGTCGGCTCATCCAGAAGCAGGATGTCCGGATTTCCGAACAGGGCCTGTGCAAGAAGCACCTTAACCTTCTGTGCGCCGGTCAGGGTGGACATCAGATTATAATGAAGGTCCGTCTCGATTCCAAGACCATTTAACAGGTTGGCCGCATCAGACTCTGCCTCCCAGCCGTCCATGGTGGCGAACTCACCCTCCAGCTCGGCGGCCTTGATGCCGTCCTCGTCGGTGAAGTCCTCCTTCATATAGATGGCTTCCTTTTCCTTCATAATCTCGTACAGTCTGGCATTGCCCATGATAACGGTATCCAATACCGGGAATTCATCATATTTAAAATGGTCCTGCTGCAGGAAGGAGAGACGCTGGCCCGGGGTGATAGCGATATCACCGCTGGTGGAATCCAGCTGGCCGGATAAAATCTTTAAAAAGGTGGATTTTCCCGCGCCGTTTGCACCGATCAAGCCGTAGCAGTTGCCCTCGGTGAACTTGATATTTACATCTTCAAACAAAGCTTTCTTTCCGATTCTCAGTGTAATGTTATTTGCACTAATCATGTCTGCTTTTTCCCTTTCTTTCTATGTGTGCTTTCTGCAGCTTTTCCGACGGCACCCGGCCGGATTCCCGCAGAAGTTCCATCTGGTTTCTTCGCAACGAACCGTTACGGCTCTTCCTGCGAAAAGTCCGCTTACGGTCTTTTTCTATGTCATGAAAAAAGAGGTCTTCCGGCCTCTTTCTTCGTATCACTCTTATTTTACTAGATATTTTATATTTTTCAAGTCCTTTTCTATCCTTTTTTGCTTATGGTTTTTCGCTTATCGCTTCAGCAGCCACAAAAAGTCATGTCCCCCGACCAGCAGATTCTTTACCAGCACCGGCTCCCCGGTTACCAGGTTCACAAACTCACCTTTCTCCTCCATCCACGCCGTTCTCG
>JAUNPZ010000082.1 GCA_030536455.1 Lachnospiraceae bacterium
CAGCCGGAGTGAGAACAGCCAAAATGAGAACAGCCGGAGAGAGGAGAATCGGGCCGGTGCACCGGAGCAGAAATCCGGTTAAAAACGGAAACAGACTGCATGGAAAATCATGGTCCGAGGATATGACGGTTCGGACAGACCTGGCGGTAGAAGAAAAGGAGCGGTTTCCGGGTGACGGCGGAGAGATCAAAGGGGTGGCGCTGCGGGAGTGGCATGAGCGGGCGAGGCAGATTAAGATTACGGAGGTTAAAATTTTAAACGATCAGGGTGCAAAAGTGATGGCAAAGGACAAAGGAACCTATCTGACCATGGAAGCAAAGGATCTGGAGCAAAAAGGAACGGATTTTTTTGAGGTACTGGCAGAAGAGCTGGCCGGACAGATCGGAAGGCTGGCCGGAACGGACGGTAAGCCGCTGAAGGAAATGCGTCTGCTTGTGGTGGGGCTTGGCAATCTTTATGTGACGCCGGATTCTCTGGGGCCAAGGGTGCTGGAGCATCTGCAGGTAACCAGACATTATGACGGGCAGTTCGGGGAAGGATTTCTGAAGAAGCATAAGATGGCTTCAATCAGCGGCATTGCACCCGGAGTGATGGCTCAGACCGGGATGGAAACGGCGGAAATCCTGAAGGGCGTGGTGAAGGAGACCAGACCGGAGCTGGTAATCGCCATCGATGCCCTGGCGGCCAGAAGCATCCGCAGGCTGGGGTGTACTATTCAGATATCAGATACCGGCATACGGCCCGGCTCCGGCGTGGGAAATCACAGGAGCGGGCTGACAAAGGAGAGCCTTGGCGTGCCTGTGCTGGCGGTGGGGGTGCCGACAGTGGTGGGGGCGGCGGCAATCGTACAGGATACAATGGAGGCGATGGTGAAAGTACTGGAGAGCGGTGTACACACGAAAGGTGCAGGCCGGTATCTGGGAGGTTTGGAACCGGAATCACAGTATGCACTGATCCGGGAGCTTCTGGAACCGGAGTTTGGCTCCATGTTCGTGACGCCGCCGGATATCGAGGAGCGGGTAGAACAGCTTGGAAAGGCCATTTCCCGGGCCATTGAGCTGGCTTTTCTGAGATAATGACAGAAAAAGAAACATAAGATGTTGTAACAGGGCTTAACAGGTGATTGGATGAAGAAGAGGCGGAAACCTGAAAAATATCTGGCGTTGATGCTGGCATTTGCCATTCTTCTGGTGCTTGGAAAGGCCTGGGGAGAAGACGGATTTTTGCGTATGCGGACGGCTGCGGGAAAAAAGGCGGAGGCAGCCGCAGCGATGATTATCGAATGCTTTTTTCAGCATATCTGGAATCAGTTTTATCCGGTTCCTGCATGGGAGGGACCGGGGCGGCAGGGGGAGTTTTGTGTGGATGGGATGAGCCAGGAGAGGACAGAAGAAGGAGGTAATCCGGATCCGGCATACCGGGCCGTGAAGGCAGAGGAGACGTTCTGGGCGGAACATCCGTATTTGATGCTTTACGGGAATGAGGAGACAGCTCTTGCGTTGGGAGCTGAAGATGCGAAGATGGACGGAGCGGGAAGAGGAACAGGAGGAGCAGCCGGGGCGGCAGAAGCAGGAGGAGCAGCCGGGGCGGCTCCGGGGATGCCCGGGCCGGAAAATGCGGCTGTAGTAGCCCGGAATGAAACCAGTCTGCTTCCCGGCCGGATTTATCAGCTTGCCCAGTTGGAAGACTATGATTTTCTGATGAGTCATTTCTATAATGTCCACACTTCCACAACGGCAGGACGGGAGCTGATGGATGCGAAAAAGCTTTTAAGCCGGGATTTCCGGCTTGCTCCGGAGCGCAGCGCCGGAACAGCGGATCAAAGCACAGGCGCCCCGCAGATTCTGATCTATCACACACATTCTCAGGAGGCTTTTGCGGATTCCTGTGAAGGAGAAAATATCGTTGCCGCCGGCGCTTACCTGGCAGAGCTTCTTCAGAAAAACGGGTTTTCGGTTTATCACGACCGGTCCGTTTATGATGTCCGGGATGGAAAGCTGGACCGGAATAAGGCGTATACATACGCATTGGAGGGAATTACGAAAATTCTGGAAGAGCATCCTTCCATTCAGGTGGTAATCGATCTTCACCGGGACGGCGTGAAGGAGGGAACGCATCTGGTAACGGAGGTGAACGGAAAGCCGACGGCCCGGATTATGTTTTTTAACGGGCTGAGCCAGACACCGGACGGCCCCATCCCTTATCTGGAAAACCCGTTCCGGGAAGATAATCTGGCGTTCAGCCTGCAGCTTCAGCTGAAAGCAGCGGCGCATTTTCCGGACTATACCAGAAAGATTTATTTAAAAGGACTGCGGTACAATCAGCACCTGCGTCCTGCCTCCTGTCTGGTCGAAGCAGGTGCCCAGACCAACACCTATGAGGAGGTCCGGAATGCGATGGAACCTTTGGCAGAAGTTTTCACGATGTTGTTGCAAGGAAAATAAAAAAATGCTATATTTTTATGTAGCATGTTATTCTGTGATAAGTCTGCCCGGACAGGGGCCGGACCGGCCATAAACATAAAGATGGAGTGACAGGATATATCTTGCAGGAATGCTGAGGCATTCCTGAATATGTAAGCTGCAAAATAGAGAGAGAGGTACCACATGGCGAATATTGAACAAAAGAATATCCGCAATTTCTGCATTATTGCCCACATCGATCACGGCAAATCGACTTTGGCGGACAGGATCATCGAGAAAACCGGACTTCTGACCCAGCGTGAGATGCAGGCTCAGATTCTGGATAATATGGACATTGAAAGAGAGCGTGGAATTACAATTAAAGCGCAGACCGTCCGTACTGTATACACAGGAAAGGACGGTCAGGAATATATTTTTAATCTGATCGATACCCCGGGGCACGTGGACTTTAACTATGAGGTTTCCCGTGCGCTGGCAGCCTGCGACGGCGCAATTCTGGTCGTTGACGCGGCACAGGGCGTAGAAGCGCAGACCCTGGCGAACGTATATATGGCACTTGATCATGATCTGGATGTGTTCCCGGTCATTAATAAGATCGACCTTCCGAGTGCGGACCCGGACCGGGTGGCGGCAGAGATTGAGGATGTGATCGGCATCGAGGCTCACGATGCCCCGCGTATTTCCGCAAAGACCGGACTAAATGTGGAGGACGTTCTGGAAGCAATCGTTCACAAGATTCCGGCTCCGGAAGGGGATTCGTCAGCTCCGCTGCAGGCCCTGATTTTTGACTCCCTGTATGATCCTTATAAGGGCGTTATCATTTTCTGCCGGATTAAGGAAGGCACGGTAAGGAAGGGAAGCCCGATTCGTATGATGGCAACCGGAGCTGAGGCAGATGTTGTAGAGGTAGGATACTTTGGCGCCGGCCAGTTCCTGCCATGTGAAGAGCTGACGGCCGGAACGGTTGGCTACATTACGGCAAGTATTAAGAATGTTAAGGATACACAGGTTGGCGATACCGTTACCAGCCGCACGAATCCCTGTGCAGCGCCTCTTCCCGGTTATAAGAAGGTAACTTCTATGGTATACTGCGGTCTTTATCCGGCAGACAGCGCCAAGTACCCGGATCTTCGTGATGCGCTGGAAAAGCTTCAGCTAAATGACGCTTCCCTGTACTACGAGCCGGAGACTTCCCTTGCCTTAGGTTTCGGTTTCCGCTGCGGTTTTCTGGGACTTCTCCATCTGGAAATTATCCAGGAGCGTCTGGAGAGAGAGTATAACCTGGATCTGGTAACTACGGCGCCGGGTGTTATCTACCATGTTTATAAGAAGAATGGCGAGCGGATCGACCTGACCAACCCGTCCAACCTTCCGGACCCGACGGAGATCGAGTATATGGAAGAGCCGATTGTAAGTGCGGAAATTATGGTTACCACCGAGTTTGTAGGCGCTATTATGACGTTGTGCCAGGAGCGCCGCGGCGTGTATCTGGGCATGGAGTATATCGAAGGAACCAGAGCGCTGTTAAAATATGAGCTTCCGTTAAATGAAATCATTTACGATTTCTTTGATGCTTTGAAATCCCGTTCCAGAGGCTATGCTTCCTTTGATTATGATTTAAAGGGCTACGAGCGTTCCGAACTGGTGAAGCTGGATATTCTGGTGAACAAAGAGGAAGTGGATGCATTATCCTTTATCGTGCATGCGGAATCTGCTTACGAGAGAGGCAGAAGGATGTGCGAGAAGCTGAAGGAAGAGATTCCGAGACATCTGTTTGAGATTCCGATTCAGGCAGCGGTAGGCGGAAAGATCATTGCCCGGGAGACGGTAAGAGCGATGCGAAAAGACGTTCTTGCCAAGTGCTACGGCGGCGATATCAGCCGTAAGAGAAAGCTTCTGGAAAAGCAGAAGGAAGGAAAGAAGCGGATGCGCCAGATTGGAAACGTAGAGATTCCGCAGAAGGCATTCATGAGCGTCCTGAAGCTGGATGAGGAATAGAAATACCGGAAACGTGCACTCTTTGGAGAGGGTACAGAACTGAGGGAATGTATGGGCAGGAAAAAAGCATTAGAACTATATATCCATATTCCGTTTTGTCTGCAGAAATGTCTGTATTGTGACTTCCTTTCCTTTCGGGCGGATGAGCGCTCGAAAGCAGAATACATGGACCAGCTTCGGTGCGAGATTCTGACTTCCGGGCCCTGGTATGAGGATTATGAGGTAAAAACCATCTTTATCGGCGGCGGAACCCCTTCCTCTCTGGAGCCGGAGCAGATTACCATGCTGATGCAGGCTGTGTACCGGGCATTTTCGGTAGCAGAGGATGCTGAGATTACCATCGAGGTGAATCCGGGAACCCGTCTTGCCGGAAAGCTTCCGATTTACCGGGCAGCCGGAATCAATCGGGTCAGCATCGGCCTTCAGTCTGCAAATAATGAGGAATTAAAGCTTTTGGGGCGGATTCATACTTTTGAGGATTTCCTGACAGGCTTTCAGAGCGCCAGGATGGCAGGATTCACCAACATCAATGTAGATCTGATGAGTGCCATTCCCGGGCAGAGTGCGGAAAGCTGGCGGAATACTGTGCGGAAAATTATCATGCTGAAACCGGAACATATCTCCGCGTACAGCCTGATCGTAGAGGAAGGAACGCCGTTCGGGAACCATTACCGGAAGACGGAGATGGAAAACGGAGCGGGAGCTGCCGGGCAGGCGGAGACAGACAGGCCGGATGATGGAAAAACGGATGCGCTGGCCGGATGGCCGCCTCTCGCTGATGAAGAGGAAGAACGGAGCATGTATTATCTGACAAAGACTTTTCTGGAGGAAGCCGGTTTTAAGCGTTATGAGATTTCCAACTACGCCAAGCCGGGATATGAATGCCGTCACAATATCGGCTACTGGACCGGAGTTCCATATCTTGGCTTTGGCCTGGGGGCCTCCTCCTATGTGGATGGCTGTCGGTTCAGCAATGAAACGGATATGGGGACCTATCTGGAACTGGACTTTTCCATGGACGGCCTGGAGCGCCTTCACGGCGATATTCATGTACAGAGCCGTAAGGAGGAGATGGAAGAATTTATGTTTCTGGGGCTTCGGATGACAGAAGGCGTGTCGGCGGCACGTTTTATCCAGAGGTTCGGAATCAATCTCAGCGGGGTTTATGGAGATGTGCTGGAAAAGCTGATTCAGAATAAGCTGCTGGTTCGTCGGGATATGCATTATGCATTGACGGACTGGGGGCTGGATGTGAGCAATTATGTGATGAGTGAATTTTTGCTGGATGAGTAAAAAAGTCAGGCAGACAGTGCGGTTGCACTGTCTGCCTTTTTTCTGCGGTGTGCCTTGCGGGCGTACGTTTTAGAAGATTATGAATTAAGAGGATTACGAAAGCTGTTTTATGCTTCAGGATGTTCGTTTTTTTATGATTGCAATGATCCGGTTCGGCACATCCCCGCTTTCATAATAATAAAATACCGCATGGAGCCATTCGTAGGAATCATGGGAGGCGTTGCTGCCCTGGAAGTCCAGCTCCACAGGAGCTTTATGACCGCTTTTTAAGCAGTCCCGAAATGCGCTGCGGCTGTCTGGATGGATATGGAAGCTGTTGAGAGTAGTTTTCGTATAGTTCGCAATACCGCTCTCCCTCAGCGCACCATGTTCATCCTGATAGCTGAAAATCGCATAATCCCGGGAAGGCTCATAGTCGAAAATCGTGGTATCCTCATTTTGGAGCAACAGATTGTACTTTTCTATTTTCCAGTACAAATTGCGGGTGCTGTCGTCATCGCTGATGTCAATCCACTTTTCTCCGATATTGCCGGAAACCAGCCGTTTCTCGAAATCTTCTGTCGGCTCCGGACGGCCGTACAGAAAACCCTGAACGATGCTGCAGTGGATGGAACGGAGAAAATTCGCTTCACGTTCGGTCTCCACGCCCTCGGCTACTACCATGATGCCCAGAGAATGAGCCAGCTTGACCAGAGATTCGATGATATTTCCGCCGCAGTCCATCCGCTGCTCGCCATCGAAAAACTTCATATCCAGCTTCAGAATGTCTACCGGAATGTCTTTCAGCATATTCAGGCAGGAATAGCCGCTGCCGAAATCGTCCATTTCCAGACAGAAGCCCATATCCCGTAACTGCTGAAGCATCTGATAGATATCCTTATAGTTTTCCACATAAGCAGACTCTGTGATTTCCAGATGCAGATACTGGATAGGAACACTGTATTTGTCCAGAGTCTGCTTCAGCATGGAGGGCAGGTTGGGGTTCTCCAGATCCACCCGTGACAGGTTGATGGAGATGGGAACCAGTCTGTCCTGCTCCATCCATCGGGCCAGCAGTGCGCAGACTTTATCACAGACGTACGAATCAAGCTGGTAGATGAAACCATTGGACTCAAACACCGAAATGAAGTGATTCGGGGCGATAATCCCTCTGACAGGATCGATCCAGCGAACCAGAGCTTCCGCACCTACCAGTGTCTGCGTGGTGATATCAAACTGAGGCTGCAGATAAATCTGGAACTGTTCCCCTCGCAGGGCCGCCTCCATGAGATTGGTGATTTCCTGGTTTCTAAACATAGTTTCCATGTAAACGTCTTTGTAATAGAAATAGTGATCATAATCGGCGCATTCTCTGTGCCGCAGGGCAATCTGTGTGTAATCAAGAGCCTGATACGCATCCCGGCACTGTTGGGTGTCAACATATACACCTATATAAACCTCTACCCGGATACTCTGTCCGTGATAGTCGATATAGCCGATACAGGCATCGGAGTGCTGTTCCAGCGATTCCTTGTCTACCGCCATGCAGATGGCGAATTCATCGGCGTACAGCCGGCCATATACGCCTCTTTTTCCCACATGCTCCCGCATATAATCGGCGATTCGGCGTATGATAAAGTCTCCTGCATCTTCTCCGTACAGCTCGTTGACCATTTTAAAATGTTTCAGATTCAGACGAAGGAAGGTGAAGATCTGTTCCGGAGATTCCTCCATCAGCCGGTTGGCTTTTTTTGAGAAGTAGGCTTCATTGTAAAGACCTGTCAGTGGGTCAAAATTTGCCTGACGGAAAAGCTTCTCCTGATATATCAGATCCAGTTTGTTACGCTCTTCGGCCAGCAGGAGTTTTTCTCTGTCTGCATCCCGCTGTTTTTTTTGCTTCTGTATGGCAGTCAGGAAAAGGATCGATGCCAGTGCAGATACAGAAAGTACAATAAGCAAGAGACGGTACTTGTAAAACCATTCATTCCAGTTCATTTTGTAGGGAGTGGCGGCATGGTTCACCACAATCTGACGGATTTCACGGACACTGAGAGAAGAGATCCCCTTGTTCAGGATAGAAATCAGTTCCGGGGATGAATTTTTGCTCAGCCCCATAGTCAGATCCTCAGCCACATTCACTATATTGCTGACCTGCAGGTCACTAAAAAAAGGACTCTGAACCTGATAGGCACCGACAATTTCGTTAACCAGCGCCATATCCGCTCTGCCGCTGCGCAGCATCTCCAGCCCGTCCCGGTGGCAAATGCAGGGAATAACATGAGCATTGGGAAAATACTGATGCAGCACCTGCTCTGAATGGTAATTTCCCATAGGAAGGGCCAGGGTGAATTCGCTGTTCAGATCAATTGCCTTATTGTTGGGGATGAAGGCAACCATGTTTCCCTCGATGATGGGATTCAGAGTTGTCAGGGACTCGTTCGTTATGATGAGCTCATTTTGGAAAAAAGGAGCCGCCAGTGTATCGGGGTGTTGGGGAAGGTATTCCCATGGTATCTGATCTTCTGCAGGAACCAGATCAAAATTAAGACCGGTCCGTTCACTTAAAAGCTCAAGCACATCCACGATAATACCGACATATTGTTTCTGTTCTTTGTCATACCGGCAGAACAAATGCCCCATGCCGTTGTACATCTGTACCGGAATAGATCCGTGTTCTTTGATATAAGCCATCTCCTTATCGGTGAAGGCGATATTGCGGGTGGAATTGAAATACTTTCTGCTCAGCGCATCGTGGTAATAGTGATCCTCCGCATGAATCTGTTCCATAGCCCTGTCCAGTTGGATACCCAGCTCCGGCTGTTCAGGAGAGGTTACATAGTAGAGCTGAATATATCCGAAGCAGGCCAGAACGGAGTAGTCGCTTATGTCACGGTTATCCGTGTTGCAGATGCTGTCTACCTCGCCCTGTTCCAGCGCTGTGTGCAGTTCGTCTTCAGTTTCATAGCTTTTCAGCGTATAGGAAAACTGATGCTGGCGGGCATAGTCTTCCAGGCTGGAGGCAATGCTGGCGCCGCGGACAATGCCGATGGTCATTCCGTCAAAGGCGGAATAGTCTTCATAAGCAACGGTGGTGTTGTCTGCTAACTGAAACAGACAACTGGCTGCATGAACGAAGGGCAGAGACGCAAAACGCATGGTTTTTGTACGTTCATCAGTTTTTTCCATGGCGCCCAGCAGATCAATTTCTCCGCATTCCAGTTTTTTCAGGCAGTCCGACCAGCTCCCCTCCACAAACTCGTATTTCCAGCCTGTATATTCGGCGATGGCATTCAGATACTCTACATTGTAGCCGCAGTGATTGCCGTTTTCATCTGTGGCATGAAATCCCTCTCTGCTGACGTAGCCCACACGGATCGTTTTATTCTGCGCGGCATGAGCGGGGAGTGGAAGCACCAAAACACAGAGCAGCATGCAGCAAAGATAACACAGGCAATATCGTGCAGTGTGACTGTTTTTTTTCGTGTTCATTTCAATTCTTCTCTCCTCGGGAGTTCTTTTGTGTAAAATAGAGTGTATTTTTGCTTCTGTTTTTTTTTTACATTTGTTTCAATCATAACATATTATCTTTTTTTAGACAACCGTATTATGTGAAACTTTCGTGCCGCTTTTTTTCGCCAGCTTTGCTTTGTACAGCTCCTTGTCGGCATGGCTGTACAGCGTTTCATAGCAGGCCTTGGCGCTGCTCATGCAGGCGCTGCCTATACTGATGGAGGTGCTGTAGGCGGTGTAGTCAGCCAGAGCTTCCCGGAGTGCCTGCTGAAGTCTGTCCAGTTTATCAGGAAGCACATCCTTTGGCATCTCCGCACAGAAGAATACGGTAAATTCATCACCGCCAAGCCGTGCCACGATGTCACTTTCTCTGAACTGCTGTTTCAGGCAGGCGCCCACCTTCCGGAGCAGTATGTCACCCTCCGGGTGGCCCAGATTATCATTGACATGTTTGAAGTTGTCCACATCCATAATCAGCATAACGGCGTTTCCGGTTTTCTTCTGCAGTTTTTTTTCTACATGGCTTTCAAAGCCGCGGCGGTTCAGCAGGCCGGTCAGGCTGTCTGTTTCGGAGTCATCGATGGCCCTTTTCAGATCAATGGCCTGTTGGGCTTTGCGTTTTACCGAAGCGGTCTTGTCTACGATGATGCCGAAATAATCCTGATCCATCTTATAAAGCCGCAGCAGCAGGAATTTTTCTCCTGCGGCTACGATGCCGTTTTCATCTTTCGATTCATCTAAGGCGCTGAAGTATTCCTTGAACCGCTCCGTATCATCCTTGAGTTCATTCCACTGCGCCGGCTCCATTCCCAGCACAGACGGAAGATTATCGGAAAAACAGGTGCTGTTCACATAAGACAGACACTCAAACATGGCGGCATCCGGTGCGGTGCTGCTGATAATCCAGTTCAGCTTTTTCTGGGTGTGCTGGATGTTTTTGTTCCAGTCATTCAGCGCCATGGCGATGGCGGTCATCTCCGGGCTGTTGTCTGCGTGGAATGCTGCTGTCTCATCGCCGCCAATGATCTGGCAGATTGTTTTTTTGATGGCATCAATCTCAAGGAACACGTACTTATGGAAATACTGCTTAATGATACAGAGTGCAATGAAGGAAATGACGCAGTTGAGCAGGATGATTCCCAGCAGCATTCCCGTGATTTTCCGGATCTGCACACTGGCAAGCCGCAGATCTGCAAAAATCACATGATTTACCGTCCGTGTCATCAAAAAGGTAGGGATGCCTGCCACATAGATGATCTTGCCGTTTTCAGAATTCCGGAACAGATCCTGAATGTCTGCGTCGTTGTAATTGAAGCCGGACCGGAACAGCAGATCATTTCCGATTGTTTTTCCCAGCAGCTTTCCGGTGTTTTTGTCGATGGCGAACATGGCATTGTCGTGAGTGGTGGGAATTTGCAGCATGAGTCCGCTCATTGCAATTTCATCCTGGAGTTCTGCGGCGACCTGCTGGTCGATTCCGATCAGTACCATGGACCAGCCTTCCACAGCAGAGGGGACCGCCATGAAATTCAGGCCTTCTCCGCCGCTGATAATGGGAGAGCACTCAAAATTTAACACAATATCGCCTCCGCGTTCGATCATGTCGGCAAATGGACGGGCATCTTCCGTTTTCAGAAGCCTCGAACCTGTGGCCAGTTCATCGCTGCTGAGGAGAATTGTCCCGTCATCGCCGAAGATACAGATTTCTTTCATTCCGAAATAGGTGCAGAGAGATTGCAGGCAGCGGCTGCTGCGCAGAACCGGCTGCGCTGTCAGCAGATCGTTCACGCCGCAGAGCCTGAGTGTATAGTCGCTGACATACCTGCTGACCTTGTCCTCCAGCATCATCCGGGATTCCAGATAGTATCCTTCCTCCTGATCCAGAACCTGGTTCATTTCATGGTAAATGTGCTGTTTTTCGACAATCCACAATGAAGAACCAAATAAAATAATCGCAGCAAGCGCAAGGCAGATATGGCATAGTATAATTTTTTTAGACAGTATTTTTTCCATGGAAGAACCTCTGTTTGCCATTGAAACATGGCACTAAAGCATTTCACAAAAAATGGATATTGATTAAAAAAACTTTTCTGAAATTATTTGAGCGTTATAGTATAGTGGTATCATATAATAGAATAAAATGCAAGCTATATTAGCGTAAATAATACGAAAATGGTTACCGTTCAGCCTTTTTCATAATATGAGCACAGAAAAAGGCTGGCGCGGTATCCGAACAGATTTCCATGAAAATGTGGTTCAAAAAAACCCCGGCAGTTTGTGACGTGACGTATCAGATAATCGTTCACAAGCTGTCGGAGTTTCCTTATATATCCGTATTCAATTTTTAAAATGCCAGTCGTTTTATTCTTAAGCCTCTACCACAAATACCTCTGCGTACTGAACTCCCTGGATGCGGGTTTCGCCGTGTGTGTTATAAAAGATATCGATGTGGTTTCCTTTTACACCGCCGCCCTTATCTTCTGCGGTATAAACGATGCCGTTGATCATAACCTTGGTACCGTAAGGAATAATTCGTGGGTCTACCGCAATGGTGTGGTTTGCGCTGGCAACCGCACCGGTGCTGGTACTGCGTCCCCAGCCCTCGGAACAGGAGTAGCACGGGCAGTAGCCGGTAGTCTTAAATACGCCGAGAGAGCGTACCGGAGCCTGACCCTTGTAATAATGGCGGTCGCTGCCAATCGGCTGTCCGTCGGCGCTTACATGGATGGTATATGTCCCGTCAGGGAATTCGGACCAGTCCATTGGAATGTTGAAGCCGCAGATACCGCTTCCGTATCCGCTTGCTGCTACGTCGTCTCTCTGGATATCAGCAGTTACAGATTCTTCCCTTAAGAAGTTTCCTGCGTCGTCCAGAATGGTAACGGTAACAGAAACCGGAATATCCGGAGTCTCTGCGTTCCATGCCCATCCGGAGATGGAGGCCTCATGGATATCATCCACATTGCCGTGAATCTGAGCTGCCATAGCGGAGAAGCTTAAGCCCAGAACGAACACTGCGGTGAACAGGATATTTATCAGGTACTTTGTGATTTTCATTGTTTTCATAAGAAATCCTTTCTTTCCAATGTGGCTGTTTTGTACCGGAATGAACCTGTCACAGGAACAGATACAAAATAGCAATTAAAAGTTAATACAAATTAAAACTATGTAACACTTTCGTAACAATCACTGGCAATTGCTTATTTTACACTTTTTTTTTATTTTGTCAACCCGGCAGATTCGGACGTCCGGATAAATGCGGGAGCAAAAAGGGCGAAAAAACAACTGAGATTGGCACATAACACCAAAAATGAAAGGAAATTTTCTGCGAAAACAGGCAGAAACTACCTGCCCCGGAAAGATATGGGTCGAAAAAATCAGAACTATTTTGGCAGAAAAATACCGCAGGCTCTTTGAGAATCTGCGGTATTTCTTCTATATTATTGTTACTATTATTAATTGTAATGACCATCGCAGATTTACAGTTAACGGATCAGGAATACTTCCTGTTTCTGTAATCCGTGGGATATGGCGGAATCATGGTCGGCGTAATAAATATCAATGATGTTCCCGACTACACTGCCGCCTTTATCCTCCACGGTATAGATTGCATCTCCGATGCGCACCCGGCTTCCAATCGGAAGGATGGACAGGTCTGCGGAAATGGTATGGTTTGCCTGAGGCACAGTGCCGGAAAAGGTAAGCGTGTGTCCGCCTGCGTTGCACTTAAAGCAGTTGCAGTATCCGCTGGTGGTGAAGATACCCAGGGATGTTTCCGCGCCGGCAGTGGTCTCTGTGTGTTCCTGAGTCCGGGTTTCTAATGGGTCGGCCGGTTTTTCCGGCAAGGTGGTTTCAACCGGGGCAGCCGGCTTTTCCGGCAATGCGGTTTCGTCTGCTTTTTTCGTCAATGCCGCTTCTGCTGTTTTTTCAGGAGCAGCCTCTTTGGAGGATTTCGTATAGCTTACAGTTTCGCCGAGCGTATAGTAATTCCCGTCCTTTACGGCATAAGCTTTGATTTTAAAGCTGTCTCCCTTAATCTGGGACCAGTCTACCTCTGCGGAAAAGCCATGCCAGCCGTCCTTTAAATCGACAACTAAATCTTCACGATAGTCATCTGCTAAAACGTGAAGATATTTTACCGGTTCGGTTCCGCCGGACTGGAAAATATGTACCTCTACCGTCTGAACATCATTGGTATCTTCCTTATTCCATGCCCAACCGGAAATCGTGTGGGAATCTGCGCTGCTGATCTCGCCGTGAATACTGGCCGCCATAGCCGGAAAGGCGAAAGAAACCGCAGCAGTTAATGTAATCAGGAGCGTTTTGCATCCTGATAAAATCGTCTTTTTCATATTGTCCTCCATTCTGTGCGTGCTTCACAGCACATACAGGCAGTTGTGAAAGCTTTTTTCACTTTTACTGTATCTCGCATGTATAAAAATGGATAATTGTTATGGCACAGTTACTATTATATTACAAAAATGTTAAATGTCAAGATTTGACCTGTTATAATCCGGAATTCCCAGCATTTTTCATCTTTTTATAAATACCTATTGACAAATAATATGGATTGTAATATATTAAGTTATGT
>JAUNPZ010000083.1 GCA_030536455.1 Lachnospiraceae bacterium
CTGTTTTTTCATTCTTTCAAGAATTTTCCAACATTTTTATCATTTTATTCTGCATATTTTCTGCATCCGCTTTCGATGCAGAGCCGGGAAACCTTTCTCTTCTTTTTATACCGCCCACAATTCCTCCTTTGTTGTAGATACGGCATCTGCTCCTGCCTGGAAAGCAGCCATAATATCCGGTTTGTCGGACATCAGTCCGCCGGCTACCAGTAATACGGAGGTATCGCCCCGTATCTGCCGGAACACCTTCGGGATGACGCCCGGCATAATCTCCATAAAATCCGGCTGGAAGGCGGCTAACTGCCTTCTGGTATTTTCCAGCGCAATGGAATCAATTAAAAATGCGCGCAATCCCCCAAGCAGCCCCAGCTCCATCGCACGTTTTACCAGCGCCGGCCGGGTACTGATGATTCCGTCCGCACTGGTGTTCTCTTTAATAAATTCCACTACGATTTCTTTTGCACTGAAACCTGTGATTAAATCCACATGGACAAAGGCCAGCTTTCCCCGGGCTTTCACCCGTTCCACAATCTGAGGGATGCTGCAGATGTTCCCAAATAGAATAAATACAACCCGGCTGTCTGTCTCCAGCGCATGCAGCAGACCCGCTTCGTCCTTCACTGCTGTAATCACAGGAGAATCTTCAAAAATATCTTCTAATTTCATAGTGATTCCTCCCTCTTCTGCTGCCTCTTTCCAATCAGTTCATCCAACTGTCCTTCTGGTCAATCACCTCATAATTTCCGGCATCATCCATGCGGATTTTGATGAATCCATCATTAACGGTCATATGGTATTCGGCGCCTTCCTTCACATAATCGTTGTAAACGTTCATGCTGCCCACCTCATCCCCCATCGCACCGACAACCTTTGCATGGACTGTCTTAATCCATTTTTTGGAGTTCGAGGTATCTTTTCCGTGATGATTCGCCTTAACTAAGTCGGCCTGCAGCTTGTCTCCGTATTTTTCCAGATATTCCCGTTCCGCAGACCGGTATAAATCTCCGCAGAACAATGCGGTGGATTCCCCATAGGTAAATTTCAGTACCAGAGAGTGGTCGTTGATGAACTGGGTGCTGTTCTCCGGGAATCCGTCCGGGTACACGATTTCCTCCTCCGGCCCCAGAACCTCCACCTGAACCTGACTGCCAAACGAAAAGGAATCTCCGGTCTTTAAGGATTCCGTATCGATCTCATGTGTCTCCAGCGCCTCTACATAATTCTGATAGGTCTGGGTTGTATAGGTCAAATAAGACCGGTATGCTTTTTCTACCGGAAAGTTTTCAAGTACCTCCGGCACGCCGCCGATATGGTCGATATGAGGATGGGAAGCCACCAGATAATCAATTTTTTCAATCCCCATGTCCTTTAATGTCCGGACCACGATTCCGCCGGCATCCGGATGTCCGGCATCCAGAAGCATCACCTTGCCGTCCGGTGAAATCAGGACTGCCGCATCCCCGGACTTATCCTTGGCATCCGGGCCAACCTCCAGATCGAAGAAGCAGACGGTCAGCTTTCCCTCGTCACCGCTTCGGTCTATGATCTCCCCGTACCGGTCCGCCGGCCCGCCGTTCTGTGCGTTACCGTTCTGGTTCTCTGACGCCGCCTGCGTGCTGCTGTCCTGAGCCTCCTGCGCCGTCTGCGTGCTGCCGTTCTGGTTCTCTGACGCCGCCTGCGTGCTGCCATCCCGGTTCTCTGACACCGCCTGTGTACGGTCCGCCGGCACGGCCGGCGTCCCGCCTCCGGTGCAGCCCCACAGCCAGAGCGCGGCAAGCAGGCCAAGCCCCAGGCCTCTGAAACCCCTTTTCACCATGCTATGCCTCCTGATTCTTTTCCGAAGCCTTCCTGGAATCCAGCCAGCCTCTGCACACGCCGGGGAAGTTCGTAATGATTCCCTCACAGCCCCATTCATACAGCTGCTCCAGCCCCTCCATGGAATTTACCGTCCAGACATTCATCTTGATTCCGTACTTTTTGCATCCGGCTACAATCTCGTCGGTGATTCCTGCGTATCCGGGATGATAGCATTCAAATCCATAGCTGTGGCAGTAATAGCCGGCATTTCCGATTCCACGCTCCCCTAAAAGGGCGCCGCATTCCGCCTCCGGCATCAATTCCTTGATTCTCACAAGAGACATGTGGTTAAAGGAAGAGAACATAACCTTCTTCTCCAGCCCATATTTCTTCACAATGTCAACGGTCTTTTTTTCAAGCTCTTCATAATAATACACGCCGGTTTTAATCTCAATATTGGTAGTAATTCCGGTTTCCGCCACCCATGCACAGTACTCGTCAAAGGTGGGGACATGCTGAAAATCCGTTACCTTCGGAAACAGTTTTGCCGCATTAAACTTTTTTAACTCCTCATAGGTATAATCCTTCACCAGACCGGTTCCGTCCGTGGTCCGGTCAATCCTCTCATCGTGGATGACTACCACCACATCGTCCTTCGTAAGCTGAACATCCAGTTCAATCTCATCGCATCCACTCTCCACCGCTTTTTGAAAGGACAGCATCGTATTCTCCGGATATTTTCCACTGTAGCCTCTGTGCGCTATTACCTTCATAATCGAACCTCTCTTTCATTATTTCATCGCTGCCTTCGAATAACCGGTCAGCATGTATTTCTGGAAAATAAAGAACAAAACGACAACCGGCAGGATGGCCATAACCGCGCCTGCCATGATTTCATGGTTGTTCATGGTAGACTGTCCGGCAAATGTATTCCGAAGCTGTGCCAGTCCTACCGTCAGCACCCGCCGGTGTTCATTCTTCGCGATAATCTTCGGCCAGAAATAGCTGTTCCAGCCATTGGTAAAGGTAACAAGCGTTACCGTGAACAGCGTTGACTTGCACATCGGGGTAAGGATTTTTGTGATAATACCGATTCGTCCGAGTCCATCCACCTTTGCCGCGTCAATGTAGCTGTCATCAATTGCCATAAAGGTCTGGCGGAGCATGAATATATAATATGGAGAAACACATTCCGGAAGGATTAATCCCAGGAACGTATCAGCCAGGCCCCAGTTGGCACACATGATATAAATCGGGATAAAGGTAACCTGCAGCGGAATCATCAGTGCGCCTAACACTACCATAAACAGCAGGTTCTGCCCCTTGAATTTTCCCTTTGAAAATCCATACGCCGCAAAAATTCCGGTAATGATCTGAGACGATAATATGCCGACCGTCATTACAATGGTATTGTAATAATATTTTCCGAAGTTTGCGCGCTGAAATACATTCGAATAATTTTCCAGATGAATCTCATGCGGCCACAGCGTCGGCTTCAGGAGCAGGATTTCTTCCTGAGACTTCAGAGAGGAGGAAATCATCCAATACAGAGGAAACACTGCAATCAGCGTAATGATAATCGCCAGCACATACTGAATGACCGCCTTGATTTTCTTATTTCGTTTGGCAGCCAGCTGCCTGTCCAGATAGCTTTTTTCATTTCCGTTCATATATGCCTCCTCTTATGAATCATAATGTACATTCTTATTCGAAATCTTAAAGGTAGACGCCGTCACGACCAGAAGCAGAATGAAAAATGCAATTGCAATTACCGATGCACGGTCCATGCGGAAATCCTCCATCGCGTACAGATAAATCTTGTACACGAACACCTCCGTGGAACGGTATGGGCCGCCGGATGTCAGGATATCTACCGACTGGAATACCTTCATCGAGGAAATAAACGTGGTTACAAACAGGAAAAGCGTGGTCGGCGACAGCATCGGAAGGGTAATCTTCCAGAACTTCTGTGCGGAAGTCGCCCCGTCTAAGGCCGCCGCTTCATAATAGTCTCTCGGAATCCCAATCATGGCCGACAGATAAATCATCATGCCGTATCCGATCGCTCTCCAGCCGGTCAGCATCAGCACCGAAATCAGCGCCGTATGCCGGTTTCCAAGCCAGTCCACAGCCGGAAGGCCGACTGCCCTCAGAAGATAATTCAGGATACCGGTATCGGTATTTAAAATCCACAGATAGATAACGGCTGCCGAAGACATCGCCACATATTTCGGCATGAACACGATTGCCCGCATAAGGGAAAAGGAACGGCTCATGCGGTTGAAAACCAGCGCCAGAATCATGCCGCCCACCAGCGTGATCGTCAGCTCGCCAATCGAATACAGAACCGTAACTCTCAGGGAATTTAAAAGATGCTTTGTTCCGGAACCATGAAACAGCCAGATCCAGTTTTTGAGTCCCACATAATTCCAGCGGTCATTTAACAGATTCCAGTCGGTAAAGCTGATCTGGACCAGCTTGCAGATTGGATAGTAGGTAAACACCGCCAGGAAAATCAGAGCCGGCACCACACAGATAAAATCCTTCAGCGCAGAAATCGTTCTGGGGGATATTTTATTTTTTTTCACGGTTCAATACCTCCTTGTCAAAAATTCTGCCCGGAAAGCGCCTTTCTTCCGCCCATGCGCTCTCCTGCACCTCGCAATACATCGAAAGGCCCCGGATCAACTGCCGAGGCCTTTCTGTTTTCTTGTTTATGAGTCTTCCAGCACCTCATTGATTTCTTCCGTCATATCCTCAATCTTGGAAGGAATATCCACGTCTTCAATCATCATCTCCGCCATATAGTTCTTCCAGATGGTAGCTAACTGGCTCCAGCCCGGATGCTGAATTCTCGGATTAATCAAATCCAGATTATCAAAGATACACTGGAATGCCGGCTTTTCCTCCAGGAACTTTACGCCTTCATCGGTATGAAGCACCGAGTTTCTGGTCGGAATATATCCGGTTTCCTTCGCCCACTTCATATTTACTTCCTTGCTGCATAAGTAGGATAAGAACTGCCATGCTGCATTCTTGGTTGCCTGGTCATTCTTGGAAGGAATCAGGAGCACACATCCGCCGATTTCCTGGTTCTTGGTATCTCCTGCCGGCAGCCAGGACATGCCCACTTCAAAATCACACTTGTCTACATAGGTGTTGTAAAGAGAGCTGGTGTGGCATACCGAGAAAGCCTTCTTATCGATGAAGTTCTGTCTCATAATGGAGGAAGCATCCTCGCCGTTTGCCCAGTAGATATATCCCTTATCGCACCACTCTTTAAACTTGTTTACCAGACCCGTTGCCGCTTCGCTGTCTAAGTCGGTCGAAATCCGGTCATCGTTAATAATCTTCACGTCCTTATTTAAGTAGAAGGTTTCAAAATACCACTGGTCCCAGCCCGGAATGATGGTTCCGTAGCGCTCTGTGGTTCCGTTATTTACCACAGAAACGGCTTCCAGGAACTGGTCCATATCGTCGAACTTCTCCGGAATCGTAACGCCAAGCTCATCCGCGATGTCCTTGTTATAATACATAACCTGAGTGGAAATCAAGAATGGAAGCGCTACCTGCTTGTCTTCATAGCTGGTCGCATCTACCAGGCCCTTTCCAAAATCGTCAATCTCAAAGCCGGTTGCCTCGATATATGGTGTCAGGTCCTCGGTCAGTCCGCCGGCGCCGTACTCTGCCACATATGGAGTGTTCGCAACCGTAATCGCCGGAAGTCCGGTGCCTGCCGCATGAGCCGCTACCAGAGCCTCATTAACCGCTGCGTAATTACCTACATAAACCGGTTCTACCGTAATCAGGTCCTGAGAGCTGTTGAATCCGTCCACCACATCCTGTACCGTCTGGGAATACTGGTCCTCCAGCGCATGCCACCACTGAATGGTGATTGGCTCCGTCACTTCATACTTGGACGCATCGGCTGCCGGTGCTGCCGCTTCTGCCTTCGTCTCGTCCGTTTTCTCTCCACCGGCTGCCGCTGCAGTTGTTTCCTGCGCTGCGGTCGTCTCCGGAGCCTTCGCCGCTCCTCCTCCGGTTGAACCTCCGCCGCTGCATCCGGCCAGAAGACCAGCCGTCATCGCTGCCGCCAACGTAACTGCCAACATTTTTTTCATTTTTTGTCCTCCTTTGTTTTATTATGCAATTCCACTGTTCTCATTATGGACATTCCGCCGAAATGTTGTTGAAATTAGTTGAACATCTTTGAGATATATTGCCCTATCTTTTTCCATATTTCAATTAATTTTTAGCAACTTTTTTCTGTTTATGCCCTTACCGTGATTTTAGATTACTGCATTTTCCACCATTTGTCAATAATTTTTCCATTATTTTTATGTATATTTTTTGAAAAATGTATTTTCATTAAGAAACATCTTGAATTTATTGTTGAAGAATGTTAAACTTTTTTATAAGAACGATTGTAACATTCAGCAGGTCTGCGCAGGAAAGGCCTTCGGGAATGTTTCAGACAAAGGAGGCGGCTATGAAGAAAAAACCAACCCTTCGGGACGTTGCAAAGCAGGCCGGCGTATCACCGGCCAGTGTATCCATGATTTTAAACGGCAGGAACATATCCCGGTTCTCTGCGGAAACCATCGAGCTGGTCTATCAGACCTGCCGGGAGCTGGACTACGTTCCCAAGCAGCAGCTCCGTGCCGTTTCCAAGGGCATCATCCTGTTAATCTGCCCTTCCATGATGAACCCGTATTACGCCACCCTGATTCAAAGCATGGACCAGGAGGCCCGCACACGAGGCTATCTGACCCTTACCTTTCCCACCTACTGGGACAAGAAGGCGGAGGAGCAGATTTTAAAGCTGGCGGCCACGCCCCGCATTGCAGGCATCGTTTTCGCCATGATTCCGCAGCAGCCGGACCTGGCCGTAAAAATTGCTCGAAATATTCCTATGGTCACCGTCGGAGACCGCTCGAACACCTTAAATATTGACACGGTGGAAATCAACAATTATGAGGCCGGGCGCATGCTGGCAAAGCATCTGATCACCCTGGGCCATAAGCATGTGGCATATGTTTCCACCAGTTTAAATTCCGAGCATACCGCCCGGCTCAGGCGGTGCCACGGCCTGCAGGATGAATATGCCCAATCCTGCCCGGAGGGCAGCGTCACCATCTACAGCCAGGACGTTTCCTCCCTGCGAGAGCTGAATGTTACCGATATCGAGCATCAGGTCGGCTACGAGCTGACCATGCAGTGCCTGGAGGAAGCGCCCCGGATTACCGCCATCGCCGCCATCAATGACATGGTCGCCTACGGCGTCCTGGATGCCTTGGCGGATTCCGGGAAACGGATTCCGGAGGATTTAAGCGTATGCGGCTTTGACAATATTTATCCATCCCGTTTTCACTGCGTGGACTTAACCTCCATTGAGTACGCAATCGAAAAAAGAGGACGTTTAAGCATCCGGCTGCTTCTGGAAAAATTAAAGGGAGAATCGGAGCTGATGGATGACAATTCCATCATCAAGGTCGAATATCAAAGCCAGCTGATTTCCAGAAGTTCTACCGGCCCGGCAAAAGCAGGCCAAGAAGACTGCAAAGAAAAAGGACCAGGAATTATTCTTCCTGATCCGGAAAATATCGGCTGAACACATATCGGAACAGATACGAGCTGAAAAATGCAGCCAGCGCCATCCAGATGGGCAGCAGCACGGTCCAGTAATAGGTCAGCGCGGCGGCAGCCGCATAAATCACAAGAACGGTAACAGAAATATACAGGTTTCCCATGGCCATAATAAAGCTGTGCCGCAGAATTGTCCCCGTCTTCCGTTCAAACCGCGACAGAATCGGGAACACATACAAGGCCGACAGCACAAAGATCAGGCACAGACACAGCAGGAGGCCAAAGCAGAGGATCCTTACCGCGCCCGGAACCGTGATATGAAGGCAAGCATATACATCTGCCGCCAGAAAGGCGCCGGCTGCCAGCAGCATCAGCCACAAGGCCGTTGCCTGCCGGAAGTTTTTCCGAAAGGCCTTCACAAAGCTTTTCCATACATACCCTTCCTCATTGTCCGTCTGTTTTAAGGTAAACTGGTACAGGGAAGTAGTGGCGGCTCCTATGGTAAAAACCGGGACCGAAAAAAGGAGCCAGAGCACTCCAAGCAGAAATACGTCTGTAATTTTATTCATAAAGCTCCAGAAACGGTTTTCCGGATCAAACAAATGATTCATAGGCTTTCCTGATATCCTTTCGCAAAATAATCCCTGCTGCAGTCCGCCCCCTGCCGGGGGCAGCCGCAGCACCCCTATTATAGCATACCAAGCTCAGAAAGAAGGCTCAAATATGAATTTTTTTCAAAAGCAGAAGCAAAGCTTAGCCAGAGATCTCCAAACCATGAAAAAACTGTCTTTCAAGCAGAAGCTCCGTTTCCTGCTGGACTATTACCGCGGATACGTCTTTGCTTTTTTCGGCGTCTGCCTCATCAGCTTTTATCTTCTGGACGTTTATCTGGAAACCCAGAGGGAGACCGTGCTGGAAGGCTTTTTTTCCAATGATGACGAGAACCGTTTTCCCGCTCAGTCTCTTGCGAAGGAGATGGAAGAACGTCTGAAACTGGCCCCCGGACAGCAGGTCATCTTCGATGACAGCCTCTATGTCCAGCTGGGCTCCTCCGACGATTATCAGGCCGCCAGCCAGAGCAAAATCGTCGCCTATGTTTCTGCCAGAGAGCTGGATTTTCTGGTAACCACCGAGGAGCTGACCCGGTACTACAGCAAAAGCTTCCTTCTACTTGACCTGGATGAGCTTCTTCCTCCGGATTTAAAAGAAAAGCTGGAAAATCAGCTTTACCGGGCCGTAGACGGCTCCGGTCAGGAAAAGGCCTGCGCCGTCAGCCTTGCCGGTTCCCGCTTCTATGAAGGGGCAGACCCGGATGAGACTGCCCCCCATTACCTGATGGCCCTCTCCTACACGGAGCATCAGGATGCTCTGATTCAGTTTTTAGAATATGCATTCGAGAGCAGCTCCTTCATCTCCCCCAGCGAGCGGAACACGGCGTCCGGCTTTATTTCCGACTTCTCCACATCTTCCTCTGTGGCCTCCCCGGACAGCACCAGAAATCCATAAGCGCCGTGCTTTACGCCGGTTGCCACATCCGTATACAGCCGGTCGCCCACAAAGGCCGTTTCCTCCCGCCGGGCTCCGGTATGCAGAAGCACCATGTCCACGGTTTCCCGGAACGGCTTTCCCAGATATTTCGGCTCCGCTCCGGTGGATTTGCTGATTGCCGCGCAGAATGCACCGCAGTCCGGAATAAACCCGTTTTCCGTCGGGCAGTTGATATCCAGATGGGTGGCCAAAAACACCGCCCCCTCCCGGATATAGGTGCAGGCCCGCTCCAGCTTCTCGTAGGTCAGGGTGGTATCAAAGCCTACGGTCACGATATCCGGCCGTCTTTTCTCTCCCACATCTCCGGCCGTCCCGTTCCACAGGCGGATTCCCGCCTCCCGAAAGCTTTCCTCCAGCGCCGGCGTCCCCACCAGATAAACCAGCTTTCCCGGACACCGTTCCTTCAGATATGCAATCGTCACATCCCCGGAGGTCATAATCTGCTCCCTGGTAATCGGGCAGTCCATGCCCGCCAGCTTCTCCATGTAAACCTTGGGGGATTTTGAGGAGTTATTTGTAAAAAACAACACCTTTTTTCCCTTCTCCTGCACATACCGGACAAACTCCAGCGCGCCCTCAATCCGCTTTTCCCCCAGATAAAAGGTGCCGTCCATGTCCAGCACGAACAGAGAAATCTTTTTTAACAGCTCTGCCCTTTTCTCCACTATAACCTCCGATTCACCGTCTTGGTCGCGATGATATTGACACCGGTTCCTGCACAGTTTTCAATCAATACCTGCCCCGTCTCCACCGGCGCCGCCACTCTCCTGCTCCGGATTTCTTTCATCACCTCAAAAATCTTTCCCTTCGGAATATCCCGTTCCGTTTTTACCGAAACTCTGGCAAGCGCTCCGTTCTCCACCGGAATGCTGGAGGTCACAATCCGGGTCGGATTTGAAATTTCCTTTCGGGCATAGGCATCTCCTCTGGGACAGGTATTGCCGGAAACCGTTACCTGTCCGCCGTCCACAGTAACGGCAAGAGGGCAGCCCAGCGGGCAGCCGATACAGATTAAATTCTTCTTTTCCATTTCCATCACTCTACCTCCGTACAGATCCGAATCCGGCTGATTTCCGGATACTCTGCAAAGCTTTCCTTCTTTAAGACAATCTGCTCCATCTCGCCGGGCGCCAGAACCTTTTTCTTCTTTCTGGAAATCAATTTATCGTCGTAATATACGGCAATATACCGGTTCTGATAAACGTCTGCCACACGGAAGCGGACGGTCACAGAATCCTCCATGCTGTCAAGATTTAACATCTGCGGAACGGTATAGCGAACTCCCTGTTCTGCTGTAAGCGGAATCAGATGCCCTTTCCTCTCCTTCCCGCCGTTTTTCACATAAGCAGCCGCATTCTGACCGGCCAGCGCCGCCTCCTGCGAAACGAAATCCACCAGGTCGTGAACATGAAGCACATTTCCGCAGGCAAAGATTCCCTCCGTCTCCGTTTCCAGATAGTCGTCCACATTCGGTCCGGAGGTCACGCGATTTATGGACACACCGGCTCCCTTGGACAGTTCATTTTCCGGAATCAGCCCTACGCTCAGCAGAAGGGTATCACAGGAATAATACTCCTCCGTGCCCGGTATCGGTCTGCGGTTTTCATCTACTTCCGCCAGCGTAATACCGGTCAGGCGGTCCCTTCCATGAATCTGGACAACCGTATGGCTCAGCTTCAGCGGAATGCCGTAGTCGTCCAGACACTGGACAATATTCCGTTTTAACCCGCCGGAATATGGCATCAGCTCTGCCACCACCTTCACCCTGGCTCCCTCCAGCGTCATTCTTCTGGCCATAATCAGGCCGATATCTCCGGAACCCAGGATGACCACCTCCCGACCCACGCAATAGCCTTCGATGTTCATCAGGCGCTGCGCGGTTCCGGCAGAGTAAATTCCTGCCGGACGATAGCCTGGAATATTCAAGGCGCCTCTCGGACGCTCCCTGCAGCCCATCGCCAGGATGACTGCCCTGGCCTGAATGGTCACAAGTCCCTCCTCCTGATTGATATAGGTAATCTCCCGCTCTCCGGTCACCTCCACCACTATGGTATTTAACTTGTAGGAAATCCCCTTCTCCTCTGCCATCTTAATATAGCGGCCCGCATACTCCGGCCCGGTCAGCTCCTCCTTAAAGGTGTGCAGGCCGAATCCGTTATGGATGCACTGATTTAAGATTCCGCCAAGGCCGCTGTCACGCTCCAGAATCAGGATATCCTGAACGCCTGCTTTTCTTGCCGCCACGGCTGCCGACAGACCGGCCGGACCGCCTCCGATAATTACGATATCATGCTGTGTCATTCCCTTTTCCTCCTATGCGCTATGCTTCTCCGGCTGAACCGTTCTCTTCCGCTCCGCCGTCCCCGATGATCATTTCCGAGCCCGGCTGGTTCTTACAGATTTTCTCCATCGGAATGCCGGTCTCTCTGGACAAGATTTCCATCGTTCTCGGCGTACAGAAACCAGCCTGGCATCTTCCCATCCCCTGGCGGACTCTTCTCTTGATTCCATCTAACGACCTTGCTCCCAGGGTCCGGTGAATAGCGTCCACGATCTCGCCCTCGCTGACATTTTCACAGCGGCAGACGATGATACCGTAATCCGGCCGCTCCTTGATCAATGCCTTTCGTTCTTCCTTCTCCATCTCCGCCACATGGGGAATTCCCTTTCTGACGGCAATAAAATCCTCCTTCTTCCCGGCCCCTGCAGCCTTCGCAATCATCTCTGCCAGATATACGCCGATTGCCGGCGCGCTGGAAAGCCCCGGAGACTCGATGCCGGCCGCATCATAAAAGCCCTTGGCGTCCTCCGCCTCTCCCAGGATGAACTCGCCTCCGGCTTCATGGGCGCGGATTCCGGAAAATGAGGTGATTACCTGACGGTACGGAATCCCTTTCACGCTGAGCGCAGATTTCTGAAGTACATCTGCCAGCTCCTCCGCAGTGGTATAGGTTCCGTCTTTTTCTTCGATATCCGATGCAGTCGGCCCCAGCAGCAGATTTCCATGTATGGTAGGCGACACCAGAATTCCTTTTCCGTATTTGCCGGGAAGCTGGAAAACCGTCCTGGAAACATGGCTTCCTGCCTCCTTGTCCAGCAGACAGTAATCCCCTTTTCTTGGGATAATACGAATCTTCTTCCGACTCACCATGTTATGAAATACATCCGAATAAACACCGGCGGCATTCACCACATACCTTGTGGTAATCGGCTCCTTCCCCGCAATCAGAAGGCGGTAGCCCTCCTCCAGCTTTTCGATTCCGGCCACCTCGGTCAGCATCCTGAACTCCACGCCATTGTCGCAGGCATTTTCCGCCAATGCAATGGTCAGGCCGAAGGGACAGACGATTCCGCCGGTAGGCGCATCCAGTGCCGCCACCACATCGTCCGAGATATTGGGCTCCATCGCTCTCACTTCATCTCCGCTGATGATTCTTAAATCCGGCACACCGTTGGCCACGCCGCGCTCATACAAAGCATTCAACGCCGGCCGGTCCTCCTCCGAAAAACACAGCACCAGGGAACCATTTCTCTGAAAGGAAAAATCCAGTTCCTCCGCCAGCTTTCCCATCATGCGGTTTCCTTCCACATTCATCCTGGCCTTCAGGGTGCCGGTCTCCGCGTCATACCCCGCATGGATGATGGCGCTGTTCGCCTTTGAGGTTCCGGAGCACACGTCCTCCCCCTTCTCGACCAGGCAGACCTTCATCTTGTAGCGGGACAGTTCCCTGGCTACGGCAGAGCCGATAACGCCGCCTCCGATTATTACTGCATCATACTGTAAACTGCTCATATCTTTCTCCTCTCCTTCTGGTGGATTTTTTATGCTTTCTTCCTGCTGTTCATCCTTTAAAGCTCCTCTGCAAACCGGACGCAGTCCATCTGCTGGATGGTATTCAGAATCGTACATCGTTTCTTCCGGTCCTTCACTTCAATACAGAGAATGGCGTTCGGACCCTCCCCCTTAATCTTGCTCTTTCCCAGTTCAAAACTGCAGATTTTAATTCCCTCTGCATGAAGCGCATCCACAAATGTGGACACACTTTTATTCGTCGGAAACTCCAGATATAAATCAAATACCTTTGCATAGGTATGCATCCAGGTGTCCGCCCTGGTAAGAATCTTTAAAGTAAACATCACCATAACCAGCGTAATCAGCGCGCCCTCTACAAAGCCGATCCCCACTGCCAGTCCCAGGCATGCACACGCCCACAAGCCTGCCGCCGTTGTCAGGCCGCGGACCTGATTGCGCCCGGTTACGATAATCGTTCCCACTCCAAGAAAACCGACACCGCTCACCACCTGCGCGCCCAGACGGGAAATATCCATATTTCCGGCAAACCTCCGATTGATGTACTCTCCCGTCATCATCACCAGCGCCGCCCCCAGGCACACCAGCGCATGCGTCTTGATTCCGGCGCCTCTCCGCTTCAGCCCTCTGTCAACTCCGATTGCAGTGCCGATCAGAAGCGCGGAAAACATCCGGATTGTCATTCCCAGCGGGCTCCACCCCTCAGCCGCCGCTACAAAATGTCCCCACATTTCTTCGTCCTCTCCCTTCTCGAAATCAAAAAAAGAGCAGGAATCACTTATGGTATATTACCAAAATGATCACCTTGCTCTCTCTTCTCATAGGCAATTATTTACTAATCCTATGTTACCATACCCGGCTTCATTCGTCAAGTAGCCTATTTTTATTACTGTCTATCCCGCCTGATTAGGCCGTTTCACAATCTTCGCAAACATGCGGATCTGCCGGCCTCCCCGACGGAGACGGCAGGCTGAGGCCTGGAACCACTCATATGTTCCAACTGCATACAGGTCCGCACACAAATCCAGATTCTC
>JAUNPZ010000224.1 GCA_030536455.1 Lachnospiraceae bacterium
CCGTCCTCCAGCACATCAAAGCTGTTGTAGCTGATGGCGATGCGCAGCACCACGCAGATGCTGGCCCGGTTCCCGGTTGCCGCTCCCATCCAGGAGATATCGTGATTTCCCCACTGGATATCCACATCATGGAACTGCATCAGCTCATTCATAATGATATCGGCTCTCGGTCCACGGTCAAAGATATCTCCGATGATATGGAGGTTGTCAATGGTCAGATTCTGAATCAGCTCGCAGAGGGCGATGATAAACTTATCGGCAATCTCCACATCCAGAATCGTCTGTATAATCTCGCTGTAGTAGATTTTTTTATTCTCATCATTATAATCCACATGAAGCAGTTCGTCAATCGCATACGCAAATTCCTGCGGAATCTTCTTTCTCACCTTGGAGCGGGTGTACTTGGACGCCACCTCCTTGCAGATGCGGACCAGACGATAGATGGTCACCTTCTGCCAGTCCTCTGTGTTTTTCCCCTCGATGGCCATCTTGTTGATCACCCGGTCCGGATAATAAATCAGATTGGCCAGCTCCATCTGTGCCTCCTCCGGAATGATATAGCCGAAGGTCTCTCTGATTTTCTCACGGATAATACCGGAAGAGCTTCTCAGCAGATGAACAAAGGCCTCATACTCCCCATGGAGGTCGCTGAAAAAATATTCGGTCCCCTTCGGAAGTCCGATAATCGCCCGGAGATTAATAATCTCACTGCAGGCGGAGCGCACAGTCGGGTATTCTTTCGCCAGCAGCTTCAAATAGTCCAAATCTCGCATATGTATCCTCCCCGCCGAAAACCTCATTTCGCTTTTCTTACGAAAAATGCACCAGGTTTTCGTTGTCTTTTTCTGATTCATATTATATCATTGGATTATCAAAAAAGAAAGTAACCCTGCCAGTCATTTACAGGGATGGAGGTATTTTTTATGGAACAATTATATGTATTCGGCACCGGAAACGCGGCGGTGACACGCTGCTACAATACCTGCTTTGCAATCCGGCAGACGGGCGATGTGACCGATCACCCTTCTGCTGACAGTCCGGACGATGTGACCCATCACCATTCCGCAGACAAGCCGGACGATACGGCTGACCGCACCGCCGCAGACAGACGGGACGAATATTTCATGGTAGATGCCGGAGGCGGCAACGGCATTCTGGGCATCTTAGAGGACATGAAGGTACCCTTAAACCAGATTCACCACATCTTCGTCACCCACGAGCACACCGACCACATCCTGGGCATCGTGTGGATGGTCCGCATGATTGCACAGGAGATGAAAAAAGGCAAATACGACGGGACGCTGCACATCTACTGCCATCCGGAGCTGGCGGAATCCATCCGGACCATCTGCAGGCTGACCATCTTAAAGAAGCTTTATGATCTAATCGGCAGCTCCATCCTGCTGATTCCGGTCACAGACGGCGAAACCCGTTCCATCCTGGGCTATGACGTTACCTTTTTTGACATCCATTCCACGAAGACGAAGCAGTTCGGCTTCACCACCATACTGAAAAACGGAAAGAAGCTGACCTGCCCCGGAGACGAGCCTTATAATCCCCTCTGCGAGCCCTATGTGGCCGGAAGCCACTGGCTCTTCCACGAGGCCTTCTGCCTCTACGGCGACCGTGACCGCTTCAAGCCTTACGAAAAGCACCACAGCACCGTAAAGGAGGCCTGCGAGCTGGCAGAAAGCATGCAGATTCCCAATCTGGTTCTGTGGCACACGGAGGATCAGAATCTAAAAGAGCGGAAGGAGCGTTATACGGCAGAAGGCCGGGAGTATTATCACGGGAACCTGCTGGTTCCGGACGATAAGGAGATTATCCATTTATAAAATCAGGCTCATGACATATCCTCTGCTGTCATGAGCCTGATTTCTTACACCTTAAACCGGTATCCCACTCCCCATATCGTCTCGATATACTGCGGTTTTGCCGTATTAAACTCGA
>JAUNPZ010000084.1:0-5686 GCA_030536455.1 Lachnospiraceae bacterium
TTGAAAGGGGAATTGGTATGTCATCTATTTTTGAGAAAATTGATAAGATTAAACCTGCATATGACATCACTTACAAGGCTGTTATGTGTATCTGTAAAATTTTATTGATTGTAGATATTCTGATTACAACTATGGCAGTTGCAGGACGTTATATTCCGTTCATTCCTGATCCATCCTGGAGTGAAGAGGTGGTATTGACCTGCATGTCCTATATGGCGGTTTTGTCTGCGGCGCTTTCCATCCGCAGAAATGCCCATATTCGGATGACTGCGCTGGATGTTTATCTTCCGAAGAAACTGATTAAGTTTTTGGATATTCTGGCGGATGCTGCGGTGCTGGCATTGGCTGTCATTATGATTGTAGTCGGCTGGAAGTATGCAACTGGCATCGGCGCAAAGGGAAGCTATGTCAGC
The DNA here is from genome assembly GCA_030536455.1 of Lachnospiraceae bacterium. GTDB lineage: Bacteria > Bacillota > Clostridia > Lachnospirales > Lachnospiraceae > Caccovicinus. Next base: position 414 of record JAUNPZ010000084.1, read on the forward strand.
ATGCCCGGCGTATCCCGTTTCTGGATGTATTTTCCGGTGCCGTTAGCCGGTGTTGCGATGCTGGTGTTTGAACTGGAAGCCTTGTATAACCATATCAAGGACATTGTATTAAAGAAGGAGGCACAGGCATGAGTATAGAAACCTTATCAATCATCATTTTACTTGCAAGCTTTTTTATCATGGTATTTTTAAGATTCCCGATTGCATATGCGGTTGCGCTTTCTTCTGTATTCTGCCTGCTGGTCCAGGGGCTTCCGCTGACGACGATCTGTCAGCAGATGGTAAAGGGAATCAGCTCCTTCAGTCTGATGGCAGTTCCGTTTTTCATTACGATGGGCTGTCTGATGGGCTCCGGCGGTATATCGGAAAAGCTGATTGCGCTTGCGAATGCATGCGTAGGCTGGATGCGCGGCGGCATGGCTATGGTAAATATCGTAGCATCCTACTTTTTTGGCGGTATTTCCGGTTCCGCGTCTGCCGATACCGCATCTCTCGGTTCCATCCTGATTCCCATGATGGTTGACCAGGGATATGATGATGATTTCTCAACGGCTGTTACCATTACCTCCTCCTGTGAGGGCCTTCTGGTGCCGCCAAGTCATAATATGGTTATTTATGCAACGACTGCCGGCGGAATTTCGGTAGGAAGCCTGTTTTTGGCCGGATACATTCCCGGCGCTCTGCTTGCTGCAACGCTGATGATTGGTTCTTATATTATTTCCGTAAAACGGAACTATCCAAAGGGTGAAAAGTTCAGCGTGATGAATCTGATCAGGCAGTTAAGTGTATCCTTCTGGGCGCTGGCGGCTGTCCTGATTGTTGTATTCGGTGTAGTTGGCGGTGTGTTTACGGCTACGGAATCTGCGGCAATCGCGGTTATCTACAGCCTGATTGTCAGTGTGTTTATTTATAAAGGACTGGACTGGAAGGGTGTCTGGAGAGTGCTGGGCGACTGCGTAGATACCTTGTCGATTGTATTGATTTTAATTGCAACCTCGAATATTTTCGGATTCTGTCTGACCCGTCTTCATGTGCCGGAGCTGGCCGCACAGGGAATCACCGGTCTGACCAACAATCCGATTCTGCTGGCGCTGCTGCTGAATCTGATTCTGCTTGTTCTGGGATGTATCATGGATATGGCTCCGATTATCCTGATCGCGACTCCGATTCTGCTTCCGATTGCAACCTCGATCGGTCTGGATCCGGTTCAGTTTGGTATTATGGTAGTATTAAACTGTGGTATTGGTCTGCTGACCCCTCCGGTTGGCGCGGTTCTGTTTATTGGCTCTGCGGTTTCTAAGGTTCCGATGGAGCGGGTTGTAAAAGCAACCCTGCCGTTCTATCTGTGCATGATCATTACGCTGCTGCTGATTACCTTCATTCCCGGCATCAGTATGTGGCTGCCGTCGGTGTTATCCTGACACAATCGGGATGAGAGCAGACAGAAAGAAATACCTGGTTTATCTGGCGGCGGCTTGTGTGCTTTATGGCTGCACAGGAAGCGGCGGGGGCGGACGCAGTGAGAAAACAGTTCCCGAATTTGTCTTTACTTATGCGGAAAATCAAGCGGATGATTATCCCACCAGTCAGGCGGCGTATCGATTTGCGGAGCTGGTGAAGAAAAAAACAGATGGAAGGATTGAAATCCAGGTAAAGACCGGCGCAGCGCTTGGTGATGAGAAAGCGATTTTGGAGCAGATGCAGTTTGGCGGAATTGATTTTGCCAGGGTGTCGCTGTCACCTCTGTCTGAGATTGTGCCTCAGATGAATATTCTCCAGATGCCTTATATTTACACGGGGCGGACGCATATGTGGAATGTGCTGGACGGGGAAATCGGCGATGCGTTCATGGAATTTTTTCAGGACGCAGAACTGGTGCCGTTGTCCTGGTACGATGCAGGGGCCAGAAGTTTTTATACCTCAGAGATACCGATTTATAAGCTGGAGGATATTGAGGGTCTCAAAATCCGGGTGCAGCAGTCCAGATTGATGATGGATACCATCGAGATACTGGGCGGCGAGGCAGTTCCGATGAAATACGAGGATGTATATTCGGCGATTCAGAAGGGCGAGGTGGATGGAGCGGAAAATAACTGGCCGACCTACGAATCGGAACAGCATTATAAGGTGGCAAAGTATTTTACTCTGGATGAGCACACCAGAGTTCCGGAGCTGCAGCTTGCTTCCAGGGCTACCTGGAATAAATTATCAGAATCCGACCAGGAAGTGATTCGTCAGTGCGCGGAGGAATCCGCAGAGTACCAGAGAAAGCTGTGGACGGAGCGGGAGAAGACGGCGGAGCAGAAGGTACGCCGGGAAGGCTGTCAGGTAATCGAGCTTTCCGAAGCGGAGAAACTTCGGTTCCGTCAGGCGGTCATGCCGATTTATGAAAAGTACTGCGCCGGATATATGGATCTGGTGGAACAAATCCGGGAGGCCGGAGAAAAATAAGAATGAGATAACGTGGATTCTGGCATGAGTGCATAGTGCCAAATCCACGTTTCTATTTGTTGAAACAACTGTACAATATGCTTTATAATAAAGCCATCAAAGGAATTGATTGGCCAATCATACCGGACGCGCAAACCAGAAATGAATGAAATGGAAGGAAGGTATGATATTTTGAAAGAGAAAGTACAGTTGTTTGGACGTTTTTTAAGCGGCATGGTGATGCCGAATATCGGTGCATTTATTGCCTGGGGACTCATTACCGCTCTGTTTATTCCGGCGGGATGGATTCCGAATGAGACGATTGCGGCGCTGGTGGGACCGATGTCATCGGTTCTGCTCCCTCTTCTGATTGCTTATTCCGGCGGCTCGGCAGTGGCCGGACAGAGAGGCGGCGTAATCGGCGCGATTGCGACGATGGGGGTCATCGTGGGTTCGGATATCCCGATGTTCCTTGGCGCGATGATTGTGGGACCTGCATCCGGCTGGGTGATTAAGAAATTTGACAAGGCAGTTCAGGGAAAAGCTCCGGCAGGCTTTGAGATGCTGGTAAACAACTTTTCCATCGGAATCATCGGTGCGGTTCTGGCTGTTATTGCCTTAAAAGGCGTAACTCCCTTAGTAACCGCCATGAGCCGCGCGATGGAGAGCGGAGTTGGTTTCTTCGTGGACCGGAAGCTTCTGCCTCTGGCAAGTGTCTTTATCGAGCCGGCCAAGGTCCTGTTTTTAAACAATGCCATTAACCACGGAATCTTGTCCCCGATGGGAATTCAGCAGGTGGAAGAGGTTGGAAAGTCCATCTTCTTCCTTCTGGAAGCAAATCCCGGTCCCGGCCTTGGAATTCTCCTTGCCTACTGCATCGCCGGAAAGGGAAGCGCAAAGAGTTCCGCTCCGGGTGCGGTGATTATCCACTTCCTCGGCGGTATCCATGAGATTTATTTCCCATATATCCTGATGAATCCGCTGCTTCTGCTGGCAGTGATGGCAGGCGGCGCCAGCGGTATCTTCGTATTCAGTCTTCTTGGTACCGGACTGACGGCTCCGGCATCACCGGGAAGCTTCCTGGCAATCCTGGCGATGACTCCAAGAGGCGGATATCTGGGAATCTTTGCCGGTGTGGCTGTGGCAGCCGTGGTTTCCTTCCTGATTTCCGTGCCGCTTTTAAAGTTTGCAGGCAAGGAGGAGAATCTGGAGGAGAAGCAGCAGGAGATGCAGTCCATGAAGCAGCAGGCAAAGGGACAGAAGAAGGCCGCCGCTTCCGAACCTGCAGTTTCTGCTGCGGCGGGAAAGAACGGAGCGGCAGGCGAGAAAATCCGCAAGATTGTATTTGCCTGCGATGCCGGAATGGGCTCCAGCGCTATGGGCGCAACGGTTCTTAAGAAGAAGCTGGCGGCGGCCGGACTGGCGCAGGTGGAAGTCATTCATTCTCCGGTTTCTTCGATTCCGGCGGATGCCCAGATTGTGGTGACCCATCATGAGCTTGGAGAGCGGGCGGCCAGAAGCAACCCGAAGGCAGAGCTGATTCTGATTCAGAATTTCCTCGCGGCTCCGGAGTATGATGTGCTGGTGGAGAGCCTGAAAAACAGAGTATAAAAAGTACGGATAGATTCCGCCCCGGCAGGCTTCGGGGCGGATTTTATGCGTGTGTGGGATTTCTGGTTGTTTCCGCCGCTGTAACATGGTAAACTAGAGTGTGTTTGAACATGGAAATAAAAATGAAAAAAATGACAGGGGAAGCGCATGGGACGAATGATAAAAGCGTACAGCCGGATTATTACGAAGAATATTGCCTTGTTTTTAGCCGCAGGCTTTTTGAATCTTCTTTTTTCTGAGAATGGATGGTTCCCGGATGACCGGCTGAGCCGATGGAGCGGTTTCCTTTCGGAGATGGTGATTCCGCTGATGCTGGCCTACGGGGCCGGGCAGAAGGGAGGGGAAGCGGCCGGACAGCCGGAGCGGAAGAATATGGGCGGCGCAGCCGGTGTGCTGGCGGCGGCCGGGCTGGTGTCGATGCAGCCGAAGGCAGTGATCTTAAGCGCGGCAGCGCTGGGAGCGGCGGCCGGGTATCTGACGGTCTGGCTGTACCGGCGGATAGAGAAAAAGCTTCCGGCCGGCTTTGAGATGATAGCGGCGAATGGAACAGCCGCAGGAATTGGGTTAATCACAGCGGCGGCCTCCTTAAAGCTGCGGGGAGTGATGCTGCTCCGAATCGGTGCGGTTTCGGACAGCGGGATTCTGGCGGCGGCCGGAGCTTTTTTAGAAGGCCCTTTTTTATTCCTGTCGAATCTGCTGATTGAGCCGCTTAAGGTGCTGTTTTTGAATAACGGAATCCATCATGGAGTTCTGATTCCGCTGGGGATGGAGCAGATGAAAACGGCCGGGCGTTCGGCTTTGTTTTTGATAGAAAGCAATCCGGGCCCCGGACTGGGTGTGCTTCTGGCGTTCTGGGCGGCAGGCGCTTCCTTAAAGCATGGTTCAGTCGTTTTTTCGAGCGCTTTCCCGGAGCGGAGGGCTTCGGGCCGCAGCCTTTTGGCACAGGCGGCTGTGGAGTTTTTCGGCGGCATCCATGAGGTATATTTTCCATATGTGCTGGCGGATTTGCGGCTTCTGGCGGCGGTGATGGCCGGCGGGTGCAGCGGAACGCTCTGCTTTTCCCTGACGAGGGCGGGTCTGTTCGGCCCGGCGTCTCCGGGAAGTATGCTGAGTCTTTTGCTGTTAAGTCCGGCGCAGGGCATTCCCGGAATCCTGCTGGGGGTCGGCGTGTCTGCGGCGGTGTCATTTGGAATATCGCTTCTGGTGCTGAGGATGCGGAAGCGTCCGGCGGC
>JAUNPZ010000084.1:5786-13767 GCA_030536455.1 Lachnospiraceae bacterium
AGATGGAAACCAGGCAGAAACAGAATTCAGATGGAAAGAAAATCCGGCAGATTTATGTGGTCTGTGATGCCGGGCTTGGTTCCAGCGCGATGGGAGCGGCCCTTTTCCGCAGAACTCTGCGGGAGGCCGGAGCGGACCAGGTGAAGGTATCTGCGGCAGCGGCGGATGAGATTCCGGCGGACGGGGACCTGCTGGTCTGTCAGAAGGATTTTTACCGGCAGCGGTTACAGGAGATGGAAGGGCATCTGCCGGAGATTTATCCGGTGGATAGCCTGACAGGCAGAGGGGAGTACGCACTGCTTTTGGAAAAAATAAAGGGGCGGTTATGATATGGGAGATGTGACAAGGGATTTTTCCTCCAGAATGCAGCAGATTTTAAAGATTCTTCTGCGGCAGACCGGCACGATTCCGGTAAAAACGCTGGCGGAGCAGGTAGGAGTAAGCAAGCGGACGGTTCAGCGGGAGCTGGAGGCCGTGGAGCGTCCACTGAAAAAATATGGAGTGGAGTTCTGCTCCAAGGCCGGAAGCGGCGTATGGCTGGAGGGAAGCCAGGAAGACAAGGCAGCTCTTCTTACCAGCCTGGAGGCGGAGGATGTGCTGGATGTGACGGACAAGAGCGAGCGCAGGAAACGCCTGATACTGGAGATTTTAAAGGACAAAACGGTAAAAAAGCTTTACTACTACAGTGAGCTGTTCGGGGTCAGTGAGGCGACGGTCAGCTCAGACCTGGAATCGGTGGAGGGCTGGCTTGCGGATTTCGGTCTGCGGGTGGTGAGAAAGCCGGGGCTGGGGATCAGCATCGAGGGCGGAGAAGGGAATTTCCGTCAGGCCCTGCGGGCATTTATCGATGAGAATATTAATTCCGCCATGATTCAGGAGCTGTACTTAAATCTGGAGGACGGGAGCAGTCCGTTTGCAGAGACTGCCCTGGAGACGGGGCGGGCGAAAAATGTACTGAGCATGGTTCGGGACAAGAGCGAGAAGAATATCTACCGGGTCCTGGATGAAGCCCTGATGAAGCGTGTGGTTTCCAGCATCCAGCGGGTGAAGGATAAGCGTCTGAAAAACCTGACGGATAATTCCTACACCGGTCTGGTGATTCATGTGACCATCGCAGTAAACCGGATTCTGAGTCAGGAGCTGATGGAGAAGAATCCGGCGCTTCTGGACCACATGGAGCGGGATGAGGATTTCCAGCTTGCAGGAGAGATTGTAGCCCGGCTGGAGGAGGAGTTTAAGATTTCCATTCCCCAGGAGGAGACGGCCTATATCTGCCTTCATATTAAAGGAGCCAAGGTGCAGCAGTACGAGGTGGAGGGAACCTCCAGGGAGATGATTTCCCAGTACCGGGAGCTTCTGGATGCAGTCAATGAGATGATAGACCGGTACGACCCGGATGTGGCTTATGCCTTAAAGCAGGATGAGGAATTTGTGGTTCAGGGCCTGATTGCCCATCTGCAGCCGACGCTGGTGCGTCTGTCCAATCATATGAAGATTCAGAATCCGCTGCTGGACCATATCAAGAAGGAATATCGTGAGATTTACCGGCGCTGCCTGGATGTGGCGAAGGTGATTGAGGAGCGTTTCGGGTATGAGGTTCCGGAGGAGGAAATCGGCTTCCTGGCCATACATTTCGGCGCGGCTATGGTCCGTCTGGAAAACCGGAAGGAGAATAAGCGAAAGGTGTACATCGGCGTGGTCTGCGCCAGCGGAATCGGAATCTCCCGCCTGATGGTGTCCAAGCTGAATCATCAGTTTCTGGACCGGGCGGAAATCACGGCCTACGGCACCAGGGATTTAAGTCCGTATGTGCTGGAGCGGCTGGATTTTCTGGTGTCAACCCTTCCTTTGAAGGAGGAGCTGGAGACCTTGTTCGTAGGCCCGCTGCTCACGGACGGGGAGATGGAGCGGATTGAAAAGCGGGTTCGCTTTTACGAGCGGATGCCGAAGAAGCGGACGGAGGAAAATGAATTTACCAGACAGCTAGAGCAGGTGAATTATGTGGCCACCCAGATAAAAACGATGATAAAGGAGATGGGATATCTTTTAGTCAGCCCGGATATTTCCTTTGAAGAGATGCTGGTTGCAGTCAGTGAGATGCTGTCCCCGTATCATGACCGGCGGCGTCAGATTCAGGAGGACCTGATGCGGCGGGAGAAGCTGGGAAGCCAGATATTTGCGGACTTTGGATTTGCCCTGCTCCATACCAGGACGAAGGGCGTTGTAAGGCCCAGCTTTTCCGTATGTCAGGTGAAGGATTTTAAACCCTTTGCAGACCCTTATTTCCAGGGAATCCATGTGGTGATCGTGATGCTGCTTCCGGAGGATGAGCACATGAAGGAGAATCGGGAAATCCTGGGCTATCTGAGTGAAACATTAATTGAAGAATATGAGTTCATGGATACCATTACCGGAGGCGGAAAAGAAGCAATACAGGCGGCTCTTTCCCGCTATCTGAAGAAATTTTTTAATCAGTATCTGGACCGGGTATCGTGAATTTATGCATAAAAAGTAAGGCGTGGAAATGGCTTGAAAAAGCTTCTTCCACGCCTTTTTTCTGTAGTTTTGGCACCATTGACTGATGCCAAAAGCCAGTTTCTTTTGATTGAAAAAGGGCTTTACAGGCCATATAATAGAATCATCAAGAGGGAACACAAAAAGAAAACGGAAGAGAAGGAAAAGAAAGAAATGAAATATTATGCATTATAAAGCATAAATATTCAAGAAGCGGAGGCCGGGCGTCAGAAACCGAATGCGCCGGGCAGAATGGAGAAGGAGGAAGCATATGCGTTGGTTTGGTAAGAAAAAAGAGAAGACAGAAGCAGCCGCCCGGCCGGTTGTGCAGCCGGCCGTACAGGAAAAGCCGGAACAGCAGAATCTGCTGGAGTTAAAGAACATCCGTCTGGGATGCCGGGAGATGCCGAAGGAGGCGGTAATCCGGGAGATGGGAAAGATGCTTGCGGACAGCGGCTATGTGAATGAGTCGTACATCGAGGCCATGTTAAAGAGAGAGCTTTCCTTCCCCACCAATATCGGAAATGGAATCGCTCTTCCGCATGGGGTGGAGGAAGCCAAGAAGGAGATTAAGCGTTCCGGAATCGGAGTGATGGTATTCCCGGAGGGAACCGACTGGGGCGGTGAGCGGGTGAAGCTGGTAATCGGAATCGCCGGAGTAGGAGAAGACCACCTGGAAATCTTAAGCATTATTGCAGAAAAGATGTCAGAGCCGGAAGCAGTTGAGAAGGTAGTAGCCGGCAGCGCAGAAGAGATTTACCGTACATTTACGGAGAGAGGAGATGCGGCATGATTATCACAGTTACCATGAACCCTGCGATTGATAAAACCGTTGACATTGAGAGACTGGAGCGGGGCGGATTAAACCGGATTCAGAATGTGGAGATGGATGCAGGAGGAAAAGGAATCAACGTTTCCAAGACCATCAAAGCCTTAGGCGGCGAAAGCCTGGCAGTCGGATTTTTAGGCGGCAAGGCCGGAGAGGCCATCGAGAGCGTCTTAAAGGACTGGGGCATTCCGGCGGATTTCATCCAGGTAGGAGGAGAAACCAGAACCAACTTAAAGGTAGTGGAGAAGATGGGAGAGGTTACCGAGTTAAATGAACCGGGACCGGCTGTCAGCGAAGCACAGGTGGAGGAGCTGCTTTCCAAGCTGGAAAGCTACGCCGATGCGGATACCTTGTTCGTGCTGGCAGGCAGCATTCCAAAGGGAGTGGATAAGAACATCTATAAAGTAATTACGGAACGGGTTCACAAGAAAGGCGCAAAGGTTCTGATGGATGCGGACGGCGAGCTGTTCGTACACGGTCTGGAAGGAAAGCCGGATATGGTAAAGCCGAACCGGGTGGAGCTGGAAGCGTATTATCATCTGGATTACCGGGCTTCGGAGAGCGAACTGGCCTCCATGGGCAGAAAGCTTCTGAACAATGGTTCCAGCCTGGCAGCGATTTCTCTGGGACAGATGGGCGCTCTCTTCTTAAATGAGGAGCGGATCGTGAGATGTCCGGGACTGACCGTAAAGGCACATTCCACGGTAGGAGCAGGCGACGCCATGGTAGCGGCGCTGGCCTATAGCTGGGATAAGAAGCTGGATTTTGAGCATACGGTTCAGCTTGGCATGGCAGCCTCTGCCGGAGCCGTTACCACCATCGGAACAAAGCCGCCGGCAAGAGAAGTGGTGGACGAACTGGTAAAACAGGTTGTGATCGAGGATGTGAAGGAATAAGAAACGCAGCAGCAAACAGCGAAAAATGAAAATAATAAAAAATCAGCCAGAATGAAAGGAGAACGTTCGTTATGAAAACAAAGGCAGTTAGAATGTATGGGGAAATGGATTTACGTCTGGAGGAGTTTGAACTTCCGGAGATTAAGGAGGATGAGATTTTAGTAAAGGTAATCAGCGACAGCATCTGTATGTCCACCTACAAGCTGGTAAAGCAGGGCAAGAAGCACAAACGTGCGCCGCAGAACATCGATACCAACCCGATCATTATCGGCCATGAGTTTGCCGGTGATATCGTGAAGGTAGGAAAGAAGTGGCAGGACCAGTTTAAGCCGGGCCAGAAGTTCGCGCAGCAGCCGGCATTAAACTACAAGGGCAGCCTGGCATCTCCCGGCTACTCCTATGAATTCTTCGGCGGAGCCTGTACCTACTGCATCATTCCTCACGAGGTAATGGAGCTTGGATGCCTCCTCCCATATGACGGGGACAGCTATTTTGAGGCTTCCCTGGGCGAGCCTATGAGCTGCATTATCGGCGGATATCACGCAAATTATCATACCAACAAGCAGAATTACAACCATGCGATGGGCACCAAGGCAGACGGCAATATCCTGATCATGGGCGGCTGCGGACCGATGGGATTAGGCGCAGTCAGCTACGGACTTCAGTTCGAAAACCGTCCGAAGAGAATCGTGGTTACGGATGTGGATGACGCAAAGCTGCAGCGTGCAAGAGAAGTGATTTCCGAAGAATCCGCAAAGGAAAAGGGCGTAGAACTGCTGTATGTAAACACCGCAAAGATGGCAGATCCGGTACAGGAGCTGATGGAGATTACCGACGGTCATGGCTATGATGACGTATTCGTATACGTTCCGATCAAGCCGGTTGCAGAGATGGGCGACAAGCTGCTGGCCTTTGACGGCTGCATGAATTTCTTCGCAGGCCCGACCGATAACCAGTTCAAGGCAGAGATTAACCTGTACAATGTCCACTACACCAGCAGCCACATCTTAGGAACCACCGGCGGCAACACCGATGATTTAATCGAGGCAAATAACCTGGCGGCAAAGGGCGCAATCGAGCCGGCCGTTATGGTAACCCATGTAGGCGGAATTGACAGCATCGCAGAGGCAACCAAGAATCTTCCTTCCATTCCAGGCGGAAAGAAGCTGACCTATACCCAGTTTGACATGCCGCTGACCGCACTGGAGGATTTCGAGAAATTAGGGGAGACCGACCCGCTGTTTAAGAAGTTAAGCGATTCCTGCAAGGCTCACAGAGGACTGTGGAACGCAGAGGCGGAGAAGATTTTATTTGAGCATTTTGGCGTAAATTAAGCAAAGTCCGGCAGGCAGGACCGAAGGACAAAAAATGAGTATTTTGGAGCAGATGTTGAGGGGCGTCTGCTCCTTTTTTCTCCGTTTTCACCTTTTTTCACCATTTTTTCTTTACGGATGGCAGAATAATGAGTATAATCGAAGGAAAAAGCACGAGAGAGGCGCTGGGGACAGAGAAAAAGCAGCGCAGATGACATGCAGGGAAAGAGAGATGGGATAATGTTAGGAACAATTGCGAATACGGGAACCATACTGGCCGGAAGTGTGCTGGGAAGTGTGTTGAAGAAGGGAATCAAGCCGGAGTATCAGGGTGCTCTTTATAATGCCATGGGGCTGGCGGCGGTCGGCCTGGGATTAAATTCCGTGGTTGGAAATATGCCGAAAAGCCAGTATCCGGTGCTTTTTATCGTCAGTCTGGCTCTGGGAAGCCTGGTGGGAACCATGCTGAACCTGGACGGGCGGTTTAAGAATCTGGCAGGAAGGCTTGGAAAGTCGGAGCTTGGGAAGGGGCTTTCTACCGGAATCCTTCTGTACTGCATCGGCTCCCTGTCCATACTGGGGCCAATCCAGAGCGCCCTGTACGGGGACCATACCTTCCTGTTTACCAATGCGACTCTGGACCTGGTAACCTCCACCGTGCTGGCCTCCACCTACGGCATCGGCATGGCGCTGGCGGCTCCGGTCCTGTTTCTCTGGCAGGGCGCGATTTATCTTGGCGCGACCTATCTGCAGAGCTTTTTAAGCGATGCGCTGATGAGTGAAATTTCCATCGTGGGCGGCTTTTTAATTGCCACCTCCGGGCTTTCCATCCTGGAAGTGAAGGACTGCAAAACCTTAAATATGCTTCCGTCTCTTCTGGTGCCGGTGCTGTTCTTTTTGATAATCGGCTGAAAAACAATAAATAATATAAATATACCGAACAAAATTGCATTGAATTTCGGAAAGCCATTTAGTATGATAAAGGAGAAATGGGGATTCGAGCATTGCGAATAAGTTTAAAGGAGGATTTGTAGTATGTCTATTTTAGTAGCTGGCGGCGCCGGTTATATCGGCAGCCATACCTGTGTGGAACTGCTGAATGCAGGTTACGATGTAGTGGTAGTGGACAATCTGAGTAATTCCAGTGAGGAAGCATTAAAGAGAGTGGAGAAGATCACCGGAAAATCCGTGAAATTCTATGAGGCAGACCTGCTGGATAAGCCTGCGATGGAGAAGATTTTTGAGACGGAAACCATTGATTCGGTTATCAACTTTGCCGGTTTAAAGGCAGTTGGCGAATCGGTAAGAAAGCCGCTGGAGTATTATCATAACAACATCACCGGAACTCTGATTCTCTGCGATGTAATGAGAAATCACGGCGTAAAGAACATCATTTTCAGCTCCTCCGCAACCGTATACGGAGACCCTGCATTTGTTCCGATTACCGAGTTATGTCCGAAGGGCGAGATTACCAATCCATACGGAAAGACCAAGGGAATGCTGGAAGAAATCTTAACGGATTTACATGTGGCGGACCCGGAGTGGAACGTAGTTCTTCTTCGTTATTTCAATCCAATTGGCGCTCATGAAAGCGGCCTGATCGGAGAGGACCCGAAGGGAATCCCGAACAATCTGGTGCCTTATATCGCGCAGGTTGCAGTCGGAAAGCTGGAGCGTCTGGGCGTATTCGGCGACGATTACCCAACCCATGACGGCACTGGTGTCCGCGATTATATCCATGTAGTAGACCTGGCAAAGGGCCATGTAAAAGCATTAAAGAAGCTGGCTCCAGGCTCCGGCGTAAGCATCTATAACCTGGGAACGGGCAACGGCTACAGCGTTCTGGATGTGCTTCATGCATACGAGAAGGCATGCGGAAAGACTCTGCCTTATGAAGTGAAGCAAAGAAGAGCCGGTGATATCGCCACCTGCTACTGTGATGCAGCGAAGGCAAGAGAAGAGCTTGGCTGGGTTGCGGAAAAGGGAATCGATGAGATGTGTGCAGATTCCTGGAAGTGGCAGTCTATGAATCCGGACGGATACCGGGAAGCATAAAGAAAAACGAATGCGGACAGTGTAATATAATAGAGACGATAAGACGATAATGGAAAGTCCTGTATATGCGGCGGAGGAATTCTGCGGCATATACAGGATTTTTTTGTAACAGGACAGTTTTTCAAACTGTCCTGTTACAAAAAAATCGCTCCGCAAGGATCGCACTGCGGCGGTTAGGAATTATGTTGCTGAAGCAACCCGCCGCAGGCGGAGAATCCTGCGAAGCAGGATTCATTTTTGTTGACATGAAAGGTCTATTGTGATAGACTCAAAGAAAAGGACTATTACGATAGACCTAAATGCGGCAGAAAACAGATATCTGCGGACTCGAAACTGCAGATAAATACGGGTAAAACATGAGCGGTGCAGTAAGA
>JAUNPZ010000225.1 GCA_030536455.1 Lachnospiraceae bacterium
TATCGTGATATGCAGTAATGTGAATATGCAATAAATAAAAGAGGCGCTCATTCAGATGTAACCGTGTGGAATGGGCGTCTTTTTTGTGAAAAAAGGCAAATAATCTGACAGATAAAATAAAATGTGAAAAATCTGTGAAATTAGCACTCAACTATTGACAGTGCTAACAACAAGTGGTATAACGTAGTCAGAACAAAGGAAGAGAGAAAAAGAAGGACCGGAAAGCAGGCGCCGGAAGATAGGCAACGAAAGCAACGGTTCGGCTGGTCTCGAATCCCCTGTCCAAAGAAACAAGGTAAACAAGCATAGTATAAAAAAGGAGAGATGACTTATGTTAATGCCTAGTATTTTTGGTGAGGATATGTTTGATGACTTTATGAGAGATTTTGATTTTCCGTTCTTTGATGACAGAGACATGAGAAAGGCCGAGAGAAAGCTGTACGGCCATCACAGCCGGAATCTGATGAAGACCGATATCAAGGAAACCAAGGAGGGTTATGAACTGGAGATGGATCTTCCGGGATTTACTAAGGATGAGGTTTCGGTTTCCCTGGAGGATGGTACACTGACCGTTAGTGCGGCTAAGGGCCTTGACCAGGATGAGCAGGAGAAGAAGACCGGCAAGTACATCCGCCGCGAACGTTATGCGGGTTCCTGCGAGCGTTCCTTCTATGTGGGCGATGCAGTTACCGAGGCAGATATCAAGGGTGAATTTAAACATGGTATTCTGAAACTCTTCGTACCGAAGAAGGAAGTAAAACCGGCAGTGGAAGAGAAAAAGTATATTGCCATTGAAGGATGATTGGAACAGACAGGCGGGAGAGCGATTCGTTCTCCCGCTTTTTGATTCTGCATAGAAGAAGGGGGTGCAGACCATGAAAAGAAATTATTATGAAATATTAGGCGTCAGCAGAAATGCCGGTGCATCTGAAATCAAGAAGGCGTATCGAAAGCTGGCGAAAAAATATCATCCGGACAGCAACGAGGGCAATGCTTTGGCAGCAGAGAAATTCAAGGAAGTCAACGAGGCGTATGCAGTGCTGTCAGATGAGAAGAAGAAAGCGTTGTATGACCAATACGGAGATGTGGCCTTTGATGAGACAGCCGGAGGGTATCAGGGAGCCGGCGGTTTTTATGGAGCCGGCGGTTTTCGGGGAACTGGCGGTTTTCGTGGGGCCAGCAGCGGCTTTGGAAATGGCTCTTATCATTCCAATGTTCATTTTGAAAATGGAGCGGATATGGATGATATTCTGAAGAATCTGTTTGGCGGTTCCGGCATGTTTCATGGCAGAACGGCCGGTGGATTTCATAACGCATCGTTTGACCGGGATTTTCCGGAGGATGGCGCAGATATGCAGAGCAGTGTGGAGGTGAGCTTTGACGAAGCTGCATTTGGCAGCAGCAGGAGAATTTCATTCCGGGATGAAAATGGACGGATGCAGTCGCTGGAGGTGCAGATTCCGGCCGGGATTGCAGACGGAAATACAATCCGGCTAAGCGGAAAAGGCATGCCGGGGAAAAACGGCGGAGCGGCGGGAAATCTACTGCTGAAGGTAACGGTGCAGGATAAGCCGGGCTTTCATCGGGAAGGGCAGGATGTATATACCACCGTTTCGATTCCTTATGCCACGGCTGTGCTTGGCGGGGAAGCAAAGATTGCTACGATTTATGGGGATGTGGTCTGCAAAATCCAGGCCGGGACACAGTCTGGGAGCAAAATCCGTCTGAGAGGAAAGGGTATCGTAACGATGAATCACCCATCCAGCCACGGCGACCAGTATGTGACGGTGGAGATACAGGTTCCTGTGAATCTGACCCCGGAGGCAAAGCAGAAGCTGAGGGAATTTGAGAAGCTGTGTATGCCGAATCGGAGAACGTATGGGAAGGGGCATGCGGCATAGGGGAAGATGCCTATGCCGCAGAACAATATGCATGACTAAATTTAC
>JAUNPZ010000002.1:0-30511 GCA_030536455.1 Lachnospiraceae bacterium
TCCCGGCATTCCGGCATTCCTTCCCGGCGCCCCGCCGTTTCCGCCCGGTATCCTGCCGTTCCCCGGCCCTCCCGGCATCCGCGCGGCCGGTCCGCCAAATCCACCCGCCGCAGCCTGCCCGGTGGTGCCTCTCACGGCATCCTCTGTAATCTTCTTCGCCTTCCTCCGGCTCTCCAGCTCATCCCACCGGGTCCTGAGCCATGCAAAAAAGCATCCCAGGATTCCCAGCGCCGCAGCCGCGCCTCCCAGATAGTAAAACATGGTAAGCTTCACTGGAAGATAATAGCTGGGCCGGTAGAACATCTGCATATCCGAAAAATCTCTGCTTCCAGCCAGCAGGAAAAACAAAAATCCAATGCTTGCTGCGATTAATATGGCGGATAGAATCCGGTTTCCTTTATTCATCTTCTATTCCCCCCTGTAAGACCCGCCCGTCTGCCGGTAATAATTGGCCTCCGGACGTTTTTTGTTCTTCTGTTCCTGCCGCTCCCGCAGTCCGATATAATAATCCCTGGTGTCAAAGGATGGTCTTTCCTTCAGCTCCACCCGAAGCTCCCGGTCTGTCTCCTCTGCCGGCTCCGGCACCTGGTAAACCAGTTCATAGGTATTCATAATGTACTGCCGGATGATGCCGTAAATCTTATACAGGTCCGTCGGATTATCCGCCAGGACGAAGGTTCCCTCTGTCATATCTGCGATATTCTGCATGTACGCCGTATCTGAGCCGGTCAGTCCGATGGAGTAGACCGGGATACTCTGTATGCTTAAATCCTCCAGCACGCGGTCCATCTTGTCTGCATTTCCGTCTTGTCCATCCGACAAAAGTATCACCACCTTGCGCCCGGGCGCATTCTTCAGCACCTGGCCTCCGGCCTCCAGACCGGCGGCGATATTCGTGCCGCCGTATGCCACGGCTTCGTTTACCCGGCTGATTACCGAGCTTTTCGAATCAGTCAGCGCCAAATCCACCGATGCATCATTCTCGAAGGTAACCAGGCCGAGCTGGATTCCCTCATCCACGTTCGAGATAAACTGACTGATTGCCTGCTTGGCCGCGCTCATCCGGTCTCCCTTCATGCTGCCGCTGCGGTCCAGCACGAAGCAGATGGACAGCCCGCCCCCTTCCTTTTTCGTGAGAGTAAAATCGGTCACGGCTGAGTCCGTATCGATGACCGCCAGATTCCCGGCCGTCAGCTCATCCTCTCCGGCGTAAGAAATCTCCGCTGTAATCTGCGGGAACTTTGCCGCCTTCAGCTTTCCGATACGGATTCCGGTGTAAAGGTCCAGGAAATAGGCGTTGAGATATGCCTGGAAGCCACTTTCCAATCCGGCATTCTGAATCACGATTCCCTGGTTCAGACTATCGAATAAGCATTCGTATTTTTCCTCAAAGCCAGCGTCCTTGTCTCCCTTCAGCGCCGCCAGAAATGCGTCGCGGACCATCATGCACTCGACTCCCAGCCACTGGCTGCGGTTCATCCGGTTTTCGTAGAAAATCCGGTCTAGCTGACTGGCCGCCTCATCCTCCATATCGGCCAGGTAATACAGCTTCGCAAGCTGCAGATAATATCCGATCTCATTCTGCCAGTCCGGTTTATTTTCCTTCAGATAATTCACGGCCCGCAGAACCGGGGCCTTGTCCAGGTTCCGGACAGCCATCTGGTATTCCGTAAGCTTCCGCTCATAAGTCAGCTTCTCTTCCGATGCGTTTTCCGGCTCTGACGTCTCTGCCTCCGCTCCTCCGGACGATGAACCATCCCCGCCCATCACGGCCTCCAGCTTTTCCAGCTCCACCTGAAGACGGGTCACCTGATTTAACAGGTCGTCCATCTCCTCATCGGTCTTTCCATAATCATATGGCTCATAGTTATTTACAAACATTTCAGACAGCAGGATTTTTGCCTCCATATCTCCCTGCTCCGCCAGCTCCTTCGCCATCTGGTAGGCATCGCCGTAGCTGCCGTCCAGGCTGGCCCTTCGGATTCCGGCCTTCTTCATGCTGTTGCTGCTGCCGTATTCCAGGTCATCCGCTCTCTGTTCCGATTTGGAGCCGTAGCGCAGACGCAGACGCATCTCCCAGCGCTCCTTCTCCTCATCATCGGCGGATATCCGGTCCAGGACCTCCTCTGCAAGCTCCAAAGCCCGCTCCTTCTCCAGCTTTTCCTCCAGCTCATTCTTCTCCTGCACCTCTATCAAACGCGGCTCCAGCTCTCCATCCTCCGGAGCATCTGCCAAATCCGACGCGCCTTCCCCGGATTCCGGATTCGATGCTCCGCCTGTCCGGCCGCTCTTTTTCCCAAATTTTGAAAGAACCCGGTCCAGATTCTCCTTCATTCCCTGAAGAGCCGGATTCTGCTCCAGCATCTGACCCCATTTCGTTCCGGAGCCGGTGTCTGCTCCAGCCAAGGCGCTGTCTTCCTCTCCGGCCGCGCCGCCTTCCGCAATCTGGCTGCTCAAGGAATAGGAACCGCTCTGGTTTAACCCCAGCGTCTGGAGAAAACGGGCATCCGGATTCTCCGGCTCCGCCTGTGCCGCTTCACCTGCCGCAGCCACTGCCCCCATGGTATCTCCCTCCTGCAGAAGCCTTGCGGACAGATACAGATTTTCCTGCAGCTCCTTCTTTTCTCCGGACACCGGAATCCCGGCTCCGTACAGCCACGAGGCCGCCGCTCCGGCCATACACAGCAGCGCAGCCGCAGCCACAATCCCATAAAACGGCTTCCAGCACCATTTTTTCCACAGGGAGGCCGCCATCAAACCCGCGCACAGCAGAACCAGCGCGGCAAATATTATCATCTGTGTCATCCTGCATCCCCCTATTCTTCCAGGTCAAGGCGTTTGAAATCATACGCCCGAAGCTTTACCCGTCCATATTCGGTAATCGGATTATCCCGCGCCATCAGCACCTTTAAGTCTTCCAGGCCGTCGGTGCAGGATAAATCCGAAATCTGGTTTCCGTACATCCACAATTCGGACAGATGGGGCATCTGCGCCACCACCGACACATCCGAAATCTGATTCTCCGATACATCCAGGTAATATAAGCTGGTCAGACCGGACAGGGCAGACAGGTCCGATATCTGGTTTCCCCAGAGCCCAAGGGTCTGAAGCTCCGTCAGGCCACTAAGAGGGCTCACATCCTGAATCTGATTCCATCCCAGAGAAAGCTTCGTAAGACCCGTAAGCCCGGACAGGGGCGAAAGGTCCATCAGTTGGTTGTGAATCAGCGATACCTGCTTTAGCTGGCCCATCTGCTGGATTCCCGCCAGGGACAGCTCCTCCTGAAAGGCGATATTCAGGCTTTCCAGAAACGGACAGTAGGAAAGTCCGCTGATGTCCTTCACATCCCCATACCCGGTATACGTCTGCTCGCCGATCATCATGGAATCCGGATAAAATCTGGCATCCTCCAGGTCATCCCACCGCCATCCTTCTCCCAGGATATACAGCTCCCGGATTTTTGCAAGCTGGTAATTATACAGCTCTCCCTGATAATGGATGCCGGTCATATTCATGAACGCCCGCTCCAGACCGACGTCCGGGATGACGGCCTCCTCCACCGGAACCGTAATCTGATAATCCATGGTCACGCACTCACTGGAATATCCCAGCCCGTTGACGGCCCTGGCCTTTACCTGCACCTGCGGGTCAGAGATTACGATTCCGTCCCGGTAGATGCTGCTTCCGGCCTCCGGCTCGCTTCCGTCCAGCGTGTAATACACCACCGTTCCCGGCGAAGCATTCGTAAGCTCCAGAAGGAAATACTGGTCATAGCTTCCGGATGCCGCCGAAAACTCCGGTGCGCTCACATGAGTCTGCTCATACATATCCTGAATCCGTTTGTCCGAAAGCGTTCCGGACAAGGTTTCCAGGATGCTCCTGGCCTCCTCCAGCTTGCCCTGGGACAGATAAACCTGCACCAGCTCCAGTCCGGCGTCCGCATTGTTCCCGTCTAAATCAAGAAGCAGCCGGTAGGTTTCCTCCGCGTCCTGGTAATACTGGCCGCCTGCGTAAGCCTTTCCAAGTCCTTCCAGCGCCTCTGCATTTTTCTCATCCTCCGAGAGCACCTGGTCATAGGACAGCACCGCCTCCAGGTAATCTCCTCTTTCGTAATATTTTTGTCCCTGCTTTAGATAATCCTCTACGGTCAGCTCCGGCTTCGTTCCGCTTCCGCTGTTCCATTTTACCAAAAGCAGGCCGCCGCTGATTCCCAGAAGCAGGATTCCAAGTATAATCAGAATCGCAGCCACTTTCTTTGCCTTCCCTGCTGTCATAAAACATCCTCCATTCCCCGGTCATCCGTCACCGGCTGTATTTCCATATATTCCACGCCAGAAAGATACAGCTTGCTGTCAATCCGACGGTGCCGGCCGCAATCATGATCCATCCCATGAAATCCATCCTTTCTTTGTCAGCTCCTCAATCTGCCTCGTCAGCGGCTCCATCTTCTGCGCATCCGCCGTTCCTTTCGAAAGGGCCAGCGCCTTCTCATAGCTCTCCTTCACCCTTCCATAATCCCTCTGGTCTTCCGGCTTCTCCGCCTCCATCTCCAGATACAGAAGCGTCTGCTGATGCCAGGCCGACCAGTCATCCGGATAGCGCTCCTCCATCTCCTTTAAAACCGCCTCGGCCTGCTCCCATTTTCGCTGCACCTGATAGATGATGGCGATGTTGCGGTATAAATAGGACCTGGTATATCCGAATTCAATCAGCTGACGGAACGTGTCTGCCGCCTGGTTAAAATCCTCCTCCGACTGGTTCTGCCGCCCCCGCTGATACAGGGCCTCCCCCTTCGCCTCCAGGATTTCCACATAAGGGCCGCCGGAAAGCTCCCGGTCCGCTCTGGAAAGCACCTGAATCTCCTTTCCGTACCAGTCCGCCGTGCTTCCGGTTCCCGCCTCGGCCTGGGCTCTCTCCTTATAAAGTCCTGCCAGCAGGAGAAATGCCTGCTTCTTTAACGTATCATCCCCGCTTTCCTGGATACATTCCGCCGCGGCCTCCTCTGCCTCCCGGAAATCACCGGCCACCTTCGCCGCCCAGGCATCCAGATACCGCTTCATGCCCTCATTTCCGGCGCCGGCCTCCCAGCCCGCAAGCTGCTCCTCTGCCTCCTGAAGTTCTCCGGCCTCCAGCAGCGCACAGATATAATCCCGCATATAGTCCGGTTCCTCCGGCTGTTTTCCTGCCGCCATCCCATAAAAATAGGCCGCCTGGTCCAGCTCTCCCATCTCATCGTAAACCTGGCCCAGCAGATAGGACACCCGGCCGTCCGACGCCGCCTCCGGAAGCGCCTCTAAAACCGTGTGGTTCATGTAATCCAAACATTCTCCATACTGATACTGGCTCATATAGGTTTTTGCGGTTCCCAGGTACGCATCCAGGGATTCCGGCTGCAGCCGGACCGCCTGCTCAAACTGCTGTCTGGCCTCCTCATACTCTCCCTGCAGCGCGGCCTCCGTCCCGGCGGACACCAGGCGCGCATAGGCCCGGTACCGCTCCTGCCCCCGCACCGCGATTCCGCCGAAAATCAGGGACAGGGAAACCAGGATTCCCGCTCCTCCCGCCAGAATCCCGATCTGATACCGCTGCCTTGCCCTCCGGTATTCCGCATTGTAACGGTTCATATGATTCAGCGCGTATAAAAGCTGGTCTGTATTCTGAAAACGGTTCTTCGGATTCGGGTCCATGCAGATTCGGATAATCATATCCAGTCCATCTGAGATGTCCCGGTTCAGTTCATAAAGGGGCGGGCGTCCATATGCCGCCGTGCCTGGATTCATCCCGCTTCCCAGCGCATACAGGGTTGCCCCCAGCGCATAAATATCAATCCGGATATCCTTCTGCCCCTCCGGCCGGTACTGCTCCGGAGCTGCAAAGCCCTTCGTCAGGTAGATATTTTTCTCCGCCGGTCCGCCCTCCCGGTTTTCGATGGCGATACCGAAGTCAATCAGCCGGAGCCGTCCGTTCCGGTCCACGATCAGGTTTCCGGGCTTTAAATCCCGATAGATGATAGCCGGATGCTGATGATGCAGATATCCGATTACGTCACAGAGCTCCCGGCCCCACTGGACAATCTGCTGCTCCCCGAACCGTCCTCTCTGCTCCAGAAGCTGCCCCAGGCTCTGCCCCTCGATGTAGTCCATGACGATATACAGATACTCCCTGTCCTCGCAGATATCCACGATACGAGGAAGGGCAAAATGGCTCAGCTTCTTCAGAAGGTTCGGCTCTGCCAATAGCGCCACCGTTCCTCTTCCGTCCTTTTTTGCCGCCTTGATCGCCCAAAGATTATGAAGGCTCACATGCTCCGCCAGATATACACAGCTCATGCCGCCCCGTCCGATGACCCGGATGATCCGGTACCGTCCTAAAATGATTTTCCCTATCAATGCCTGCTTTCTCCCATCGTAGCTGTCCGGCAGTTCTGCGCGGCAATTGTGCCGCCCCGCCGGGCCATAATCTTCTGTCACAGAAAACCACGGAAAGCCGGAAGGCATAAAAATGCCCCTCCGGCTTTGTTCCCAGTTAATTTCCTCTGTTTTTCCTGTTTTCCAATATCTGATTTAATTTCGCCCGGAATGCAATCTGTTCCTCATTCTGATATCCCAGCGCATAAATCTGCTCAATCTGGTCATGGTCAAAAACAGCCGTTTTATCCGGGCTTAAAAAACCTTCCGGATAGGTGCAGCCGCAATAGTCATACACCTTTGTCTGGTCCCCCGCCTTATAGCGGCAGTAACCGATAATCATCGCCCGTTTCGTTCCATTTTTTAATTTTACAACCGATCCAATCGGTAAGGTTTTTTCAAACATGTCTGCTTTTCCCCCTATCTCTCATCCTTGCCGCCGTTCGCATCATCTCCGCCGTCCCCATCGTCCTCCGCTTCCTCCTGCATCAGACGCGCGTCCTCCGCCGCCAGCGCGTCGGCCTTTATCTTCTCAGCCGACAGCTCCATGGCGCGGATGAATCCGAACTCCTCCTGGTCCTGATAGCCCAGCGCCTCGATCATCTCAATCTGGTCCTGGTCGAAGCAGTAGACCTCTTCATTCCGTACAAATCCCATGGGGAACTTCACGCCGGAATAATCCCATACATAGCCGGGCCGGGCCGGACCCATGGGAAGATACCCCATGATCATCACGCTGGCGGTTGATTCCCTCAGTCTTACTACAGTACCTATCGGTAATAAACGATTTTCCATATCGATTCTCCTATTCTATTGATTCCTTGCCGCAGTTCCGTGCCTCTCCGGTCACAGGCTAAAACCCCAAAAAGTTTTTCACGCCTTTTCCAAGATTCTTGGCTCCGTCTGCCATATCACCTGCAAAATCCTTCGCTTCGTCCCAGGCTGCCACTGCGGTATCACAGACTGCATCCACCGTTCCGGATACGTCCACTTCCAGCTTGATATCGGCTCCGACACCTAAGGTCGCGCCCAAATCCACGGATACCTTTCCGTCCTGATAGCCAAAATTCGCATGTGCGCCCAATCCGTAATTTAAGCTTCCCGATACGCCCACATCGGTGCCCAGAACCTTCACGCCTGCTTCTCCGGTAATCTCGCCGCCGATAGCCTCTGCGCTTGCTCCCGCATACGCGCTGGGATTAAATTTACCGTTCTTATCATAAAAGCCTACGCTGCCTTCCGCTTCCACACCGGCCCGTCCAAGTGTCTGCGTGGACTTCGCATAACCGCCCAGCATATCATTCCCCAGCGCAGCCTCCTCCTCCGCCGTAAACGCGGTAACGCTGCCGCCGATGGAACCACCGATGCCCGGCTTAAACTCCATCTTGCCGGTAACCGGATTCAACTGATACGCGCCTGCATAGGCCTCCGCATGCTTCTCCGCCTTTCCGAATTCCGCATGGGCGGAAGCCGTGCCGTACTTTCCGGATATTCCTGCTTCTCCGGCCCAGAGGGCTGCCGATGCTGCGCCGCCGTACTTGGCAAATTTAATATCCGCCTCCATCTTGGAGCGGTCCAGGCCTTTTTTAAAGTCCTTGACTGCATCTGCATCATTCCCATCTACCGTGGTCCATGATTTCGAGGTGGTATCGTATATCTTTCTGGACTGCCCCAGCTCCTTCGAATGATTCTTTTTAAAATCACTGACCTTGTCATTGATATCCTTTAAGGTGCCGTCCTGAGAATTGTACTTGATGCACTTGTCAATGAGACTTTCGGTATCTCCCGAAATCAGCTCCTGCGGAGTATCAAACTTCGGGAAAAACTTTTCCGGCTTAAAATCCTGCGGACCGAGAACCCAGGTTTGAAATGGATTGGACGGCGGCTCGAATGTGGTCATAAATGGCCCAAGCAGCGGCCAAACCCGCCACGGCCACGGCCACGGAGATAAAGGTCTTAAAGGAATCCACGGAATCGGATTTATCCCCGGAATCGGATGTATCTCCGGATACCCAGGATGTTCCACCCAGCCGCCAAACGAATCAAGATCATCACCGCTTCCTCCCGGCCGCTTCGTCTGACACAGCTCCTTTTCCGTTCTCTCGTACCGGTTCGCCACCTTCTCCAGGGTCCAGGCGGCCCGGTTCAGCTTCTGCCTCTCCTGCCCCAGCGCCTGCCCCTGCTGATTCAGTCTCCGGTTGATCCGCTCCCTCTGTGCAATCCGGAAGCTCAGTCTGTTTTTCACACCATAAAGGTCACTGCGGATATCCTCCAGTTCCCTGGCCATCCGCTCATTCTGGGATACCACGTTTCGAACCTGTCCCAGCTTCACTTTAAACTCTTCCATACTCTCACTCTTCCTATCCTTATTTCACAGCAACTCTGTTTCACAAAAAACCGCCACACGGGTTATCTTTATCATACCGCAAATCCGCCGAATCGGCCAAAAAGCTGACAGACGGCAGGTTTACCGGAATGAATGACCCGCCGCTTTCCTACCGCAGGGGTTTTACCAGGATACAGGAAAGATTATCCGGAGCATGGTTTTCGTAGACCTGTCCGGCCATCTCCTCCAGCGCCCGGCCGCAGTCGCCGCTGCGCAGCGTCTTCCGAAGAAGCGCGGAAAGTTTTCCCGGCTCCAGGTACTTGTAGACGCCGTCACTGCACAGCGCAAACACGAAATTCTTCCTCAGATACCCGGTCCGCACCCGGCATTCAAACTGCTCCGATACGCCGGCCGCCCGCACCAGCTTTCCCCGGTTGGGATGAACCGCAAGCTCCTTTCGGGACAGACGGCCCCGGAGCCCCGGCTGATTCTCCCAGACATCATCCTCCGACAACTGGCGGACGCTTGTCCGGAAAACTCCAGGCTCTGCCAGATAGCATCGGCTGTCTCCTGCCCACAAAAGACCGTAGTTCTGCTCCTGGATCCACAAAAGCACCACCGTCGCGCCGCAGATTTCCCCCTTTGGCGTTTCCTCCCAGATTTTCCGGCTGGCCCGGGTCAGCACCTCCTGAAGCTGGCTGATGTTCTCCTGAAAATCCAGCTCGGCCGTTCTCTCCTGGCGCTTCCTCCACCACTGGCGGCAGGCGGTCAGCAGCTCTCTGCTGGCCCGCTCGCCCTCCGAGTGGCCGCCCATGCCGTCTGACACCAGATACAGTCCGGTGTCTCCGCCCTGGTACATCGCGATTACATCCTGGTTGATGCTCCTCCGTATTCCGGCATCGCAAAAACCCTCTCCATAAACATTCATTAACGCAGTTCCACTTTCATTTTCAGATTTCCAAGAGTCAATATACTTCCGCTGGTCAAAAGGGTCTCATGCACCAGCTTTCTTCCGTTTAATATGGTGCCGTTTTTCGAACCTAAATCCATCACCCGCACCTGTCCGTTCACCACACGAATCTGGCAGTGGGTGTGGGATACGGACTTATCGTAATCCAGAACAATCTGGCATCCCTGCTTCTGGCTCCGTCCGATGGTGACCGGAACGGAAAGCGGCGCCCGGAAGGTTCTCGATGTATTGTTTAAGTCGGTCAGGATCAGCATACCGGCCGGAGCCTCGCCCCAGACCATACCGGTGTCACTGCCGGCCGCGCTGGTGTCGTTCCCGCTGTACGGCTTCCAGCGGGTCCATCCTTCCGGCGGAACCGCATTATCCGGAAGCGGCTCGAAGCTGGTGGCCTCCTTGTGGGCCTTCACCGCGCGGACGATCAGGATGATGACCGCCCCGGCTGCCAGCGCCGAAAATCCGGCGATGATCAGCCACATGAGCATCTTCCTTTTCTGCTGCTCCTGCGCCTCTGCCTCATCGATGACCGAGCCCTCTTCCACCTCGGTTTCCTCGATTTCTTCGGTTTCCGCTTCCGTCTCCACCTCGGTTTCCGTCTCCGAAGGCTTTACCTCGCCGAACGGCATATCTGCCGTCACCGTCACATCCATGGTGCTGCCTCCGGCTGTCATGCTCAGCTTTACCCCCTTCGAGGTGCCGTCGCAGACCTCCTCTGGAAGGGGCGCCACGATTCTAAGTGCCTGGTTCCCTGCCGCCACTCCGTTTACGATTTCCATGGAGTCCTTCACATCATCCAGAAGCCAGGAATCGGACAGGGTCATCCGGGACAGCGCGAACATATTCTTTAACTCATCGCTGTTGTTCATATTCTTCTGGGAGCAGCCGATGGTATAGATCGGATAGGTGTGCTTCTCCAGAAGCCCGTACAGCTCCTCCTTGGTATAGCCAATCGCCTTATTGTCCACGCCGTCCGAAACAATCACGATCCGGCGCAGGCCGCCGTCCTCCTCCTGATTCCACTGGCTTAACAGCTCGTAAAGCACATCGGTCAGGTAGGTTTCCTGGTCCTGGTAGGTGATTCCGTCTATGGCCGGCTTTAACTGGGTGTAATCACTGCAGTCCTCCAGCACATAAGTAATTTTATCTGAGAAGGTTGCAACCGTAATCTGTTCGCCATGCATACGGTTTGCAGCCAGATCATTCATAATTGAGTAAATCATCGGCCGGTATTTCTGCGCGATGGATAATGAATTATCCAGCAGAAGCAGGGTTCTCACCGGCACCTCCTGCTTATCGATGGTTTCGTAAGTGATATTCTGGCACATCGAACTGCCAATCTGGCACTGGACGCTTTCCAGTTCCCCCGGATTCTGTACATATAATATAATTTGCTTGTCGTTTATCTCTGAGCTGAGAAGCTGTCCCGGCTCCGCTGCTTCTGCAGTTCCCGTTATCATGCTAAGCAGTATAGAACTGATTATCAGTGTTTTTTTCCATCTGTGTCTTCTTTTATTCATAATCCCCATCCTGCCTATCCTCTTTAAGGCTTTGCACCCTTTCCGGGTGCAAAGCCTGTATTTTTATCGTTCTGCTATATCCTGCATTTAATCAATCAGGTTGGAGGACATTGCGCTGTGCTCCTGAGTGGAGGTATCCTCTGCGCTCTGGTACTTCTTTGCCATCTCCTGAAGGTCCTCTGCATGCTCTTTAATCTTGTTGTTGATCTGGGTGATATCACCGGACAACTCGGAGAACTTCTTGGTGTATGCGCCGGATGCATCGCCTTCCCATCCACCGGATAAACCGGATACTAAGGATAACATCTCCTGGGTTAATGTGTTGACAGTCTGTCCTCTGGAACTAAAATCCGTTGCGGTGTTGATCAGATCCTGTGGGTTTACTCTTAATTGGCCTTCCATATGTTTATCTCCTTTTCTTCAATCCTGATTTTTATTCTTTTCTTTTTCTTTGTTTTCTGTTCCATGCACGCTGCTGCCGTTACCGGCCTCGTGCCCTTTCACGCCTCTGCGGCTTTGTGCTTTTGTATCCTTTGATTCCGGACGAATTAAGCCTTTCTGGTGCTTGCGGTCGATACGTTCTCGGATTCTGCCCGGTCATAGCGGTCGGCAGTTTCATTCAGACGCTGTACATACTGCTCGATTCCGTTGTAGAATGCGTCGAATTTTGCCTTATCCTTCTGGAACTCGCCGCGGAACACCTTCTGTGCCTCGCCTTCCCACATGGTAGATAAAGTCTGCTCGCTGTCGCCTAAACCGGCTACTTCATTCTTAAACTTGGAATTCAGTTCACGCAGCTCCTGTGCTTTCTTTCTTAATTCTGTGGTGGTTACTCTGATGATAGATGCCATAACTATATCCTCCTTGGATTTTTTATATTTTAAATTTTTATATTGCTCTCATCGTTACTTTGGACTTCCCATCCTGACGGATAAGCGCCGTAC
The DNA here is from genome assembly GCA_030536455.1 of Lachnospiraceae bacterium. Classification (GTDB taxonomy): domain Bacteria; phylum Bacillota; class Clostridia; order Lachnospirales; family Lachnospiraceae; genus Caccovicinus. The sequence continues at coordinate 12,162 of JAUNPZ010000002.1, forward strand.
TAGGATTCCCGTCTGCTTGCAATCTGGAGCGCTGCCATCTCTGCGTTGTATATCCGTCTTGCAATTCTCCGGATATCATCTGCGATGTCGTGAATCTCCATTGCGGTCTTTTTGACATCCCCCTTCAGGATGTCCTCTTTTCTTAAAAAGGCAGTTGCATTCTGCCCCTTCCAGGCGGACGCCAGGGTCTGCATGGAGCTTTCCATGGTTTTGCCGGACAGCCGCTCCAGCCGCTCCGCCACACCGTCCAGTTCGTCTGCCTGGGCCAAAGCCTGTCTGAAATTAAACCGAATCTCTGACCTGGTGCTCATCTTAACGCCTCCTAATCAATTAAATTGCTTGACATCTGGCTGGCCGCCTCTGCCAGCTGCTGCTCTGTGGATGTGTAGGTCTTTGCAATCTTCTGTAAATCCACAGGATGCTCCTTCAGACGCACCAGAATCTCTGCAACATCATCCTTCTGTTCTTCAAACATCTTCCGGTGAAGCTCTCCGGCTTCCCCAATCCAGTAGTACTTCGAACGGCTTACCGTCGTCTGTACATTTTCAAATAAATGTTCCATCTGCGTAATTGCCGCCGTTACCTCCTGGGCCTTTGCATTCAGCACCTCCGGAAGGACCCGGATTTCTACTCCAGAAGCATTCATTCCCATCTTTATCCCCCCTTATATCGGAATGGAGCGAATCATGGAATCAATATTCTGCTCACATTTGTCATATTCCTGTCTCGCGTGCTTTAAGCAGCCGATCAGCTCCCGCAGCACTCTGCACATCTCCTCACAGGTCCGGTAATCTGCCTGGAACTGCTGGTTGAACGCCTGGTTTGCCGGGCCGTCCCACATCTTATCCAGCTCATCGATGAAGCCGAACATCTTTTTCATCTGTTTTTCTAACTGTGTGACCGTCAGCTCCAGCGTCTCGATGTCGCCTGCCAGCGTCGTTGTATTCATCTCAATCTCATTAATCGCCAATGCTTCCACCCCCTGCCATAATCCACTGCGATACCCAATCCACTGCGGCATATCCAAACCGCGCCCGGCTTCTCGCCGCCGCAGCCGTCTCTTCGCAATAATTTACAATCTCTTTTTCGCTGTCCTGATACTGCTGGTAAATGTTCTCCAGCGTAATGCTCATCCGCATGGCCTGCGCGGTTTTTTCATCCAGTCTGCATTGAATCTTCCGGATCCGGCCAAGAGGCTCTTCCATGTAAGAAAGCTCCCGTAAGACTCCGGCCGGTTCATATAGCGCGGTCAGGCAGGCACCCGTTTCTCTGCTGATCTTCCGAAACTCCTCTGCGGATTCGGCTATCGGAATCAAACTTACTTCAAACACTTCATCATCTCCTTGCCTTGTGCCCTTATCATAGCAGGTTCCCCTGACAAACGGTCAAAAACCTGACAAACGGCACGTATTTGCTGACGAATGACCATTTTTCCTTTAAACAAGCAGTAATCTGCTGCCATTTGTAATTCCATACTGACTGAGAGATGCTCCTGGTGATAATATTTTTTTCTGGTCATAGCTGCATAAGTTCAGCTTTTCCGTACTGCCCGCAAGCTGGCAGCCCTCCTTCTGACAGATAACCTCCGCGATTTCCGCAATCAGCATGGAAATCGAGGCCTGCTCCTCCAGGCTGAAGTTATACTGTCTTCCAATAGATGGAACCGTAACGTCCACCATGATCATAATTGCCTCCCTTCCTGTATCCGGCCGAAAAGCTTTCTCCGCTCCTCCTGACTGTCATACAGAACCTGGATTCCCGTCTCCTCCTGACACAGGATCCATGAATTTATCGTGCCTCTCCGGAACCGGTAGCGCCCGGTCACACATCTCCTTCTCAGGTCGAACCGCTCCCAGAAGGCCTTCTCCGCCGGGCTGTCCTCATCCGGATCATGGGGCTCCTCCAGCGGCGGAAGCGGTTCTGCCAGAAGGGCTTCCCTTTCCAGCCTTACCTGCTCATCATACCGCTCTAACAGCAGTCCGTCATTTTCCGTCTCCAGGCTGGTCCTTCCCAGCAGCTCCTCCCCGGTCAGCTCTTCCCACAGCTCCTGACCGGACATGCAGCCGATCCGAATCTGGTCCGTATCGCCGCACAGCTCCGCCGCCGCCAGACGTTCTCCGTCAAAATAGCAGATCCGCTGGTTCCCGCTCTTCGGATTCACCGTCAGCGCCAGGGAGGCGTAACGGATGATCTCCATAATCCGGAGGATGTCCGGATTCAGAACCGGCCGGTCTTCTATCTTTATAAAGCCCTTTCTGGCAAGCTGGTAGAGGGCGTTGATCATGTCCTCGCTGGTAACGTCCTTTTTCCGGGGAAGTTCAAAGCTGTACACCTCCCCGGCCCCGGCAATTCCCAGCAGGAGCAGGAACTCTTTTTTACTGATAAAATACGCCTTTTCAATCGAATTAAGCATCCTTGTAGTAATCCTTTACCGCCTTTTTATAGCTTCTTGACAGGGGAACCTGGATATCATCCTGAAGCTCGATCAGGTTCGCGGAGGCCCGGACGGTCTTTACCTTCTGCATGTTCACGATATAGCTTCTGTGACAGCGGCAGAAGCACGCCGGAAGCTGCTTCTCCATGTTCTCGATGGTTTCGTAAAATCCGTACTCCTCCTGTCTGGTACGCACATATATCTTCTTCTCTCTGGCTTCTATATAACAAATCTGCTGAAACGGAATATACTGCTTGCCCTCTCTGGAATCCACCACAAACATCTCCGGAAGCTGGCTCGTTTCGAACTGCTCCGAATAGGTCTTCATCAGCTCATTTAAGACCGGCTCTATCGTCTCCGGCTTTAATGGCTTCAGCACCAGCGCCGTAGGCAGTATCCCCGGCTTTAAATACGCCATCGGGGAGATCCGGCTGTCCGCCACCACCATCAGGAATGCCTGGCGGTACTTTTTCCTCGCCTCCTCCAGCGCTGCCACGGAGCCCGCGGCGGTTACATCCCAGCAGAATAAGTCAACCAGCGGCTCCCCGGCCAGATACGTCTGAAGCTCCGCCATCTGCTCAAACATCTCGTAGCTCCAGGCCTCATCGGTCCATCTGGCCGCCTGAAGCCGCATCTGGCTTTTGATCAGCTCGCTCTCCTTCTTCTCTGCTGCATAAGAAACAAATGTTATCATACGACCGGCTGCCCTTTCACCAGTGGAATCATGATCTTATGGTAAGGCTCATTGTCCGTAGGCGGAACCGCGCCCACGCCCGGCTTCTCCACCGCCGACTGCTCGGCGAACGGCATGCCGTTGAAGTCGAAGATGCGCTGGGCCGTCACATTGCCGCCCAGATGGATTCCGGCCTTTGCCCGGATGAACTTTTCGAATACATCCTTGCCCATCACATCCATCCTCTGGTCCTGATTCAGGCAGGCGAAGAAGAAGATATTATGTAAGAAGCCCTTTTCAAACAGGTTGGACATAGCGCCGAACATATTATCCCGCGTGCCCTCCGGCCCATGCATCGCTGCCGTGAATGCCGCCAGGTCCGCGATAAAGATAAAGTACGGCTTCTCCTCATGCAGCCGGCTGTAGATATCCGGCTCCTCCAGGCCCATGCTTAAGCACTGCTTCTTGATGCGGTTCCGCTCCTGGAACACCGGCACGAATTCCTTGATGAAGGCCGCATAATCTGCATAAGTATTCACATAGCGGGCCTCCAGGCCGCCGGCAAACCGCTCCAGCTCCTGGCCGCCGATTTCCACAACCGCCAGCTCGCCGCCCTTCATCCGCGCGCTGCACATCAGAAGCTTTAAGAAATTCGTCTTTCCGGTACGTCCCTTTCCGGAGATGAGATAGCAGTAATTTCTGGACAGGTCGATGGAATAGATATCGGCCGTCTCCATATTGTATCCCACCGGCAGGCTTCGGTCGTCTGCCGCCAGGGTCTGCACCGTATCCAGCTTCGCAAATTCGCTCCACTCCGGCTTCTCCGGAATCTTCGGAATCTGGCGCGCCCGTTTTCCTTCCCAGCAGGCGCTCATCCGCTGGCATTCCTTCTGGATCTCCTCGCCCCTCTTGTAATCGTCCGGGGCAATCAGCGGAAGCGCCGCCTGGAACTCCAGGGCCTCTCCATTTACAATCGCAAGACCTCTTCCGTGGATGCCCGGCTCCGGAATCACGGAAAGCTGCATCATGTTCAGGCAGTCGCCATACTGGAACCGATCCATCATCTCCATACAGATTACCCGGTGGATATTGTCGCGGAGACGAATCGGAATCTCTGAGGTATTGAAGCCGGCTCCGGAAATCAGCAGATAGATGCCGTATGCCGCGCATTCTCTGGAAAGCTGCATTAAGGTGTCGTCATACTGGAATTCCGTCTTCTCGCGGAATCCGGCGATGTTGTCAATCACGATCAGGACCACCGGACAGGTAACGCCGTGGGTCATCACATACTGGCTGTAATTTCCGCCCCGGAACATCTGCTTGCGCTCCTTCACCATGCCTTCGATCAGGTGGAAGAACTTGCCGATGGTATCCAAGTCGCTCTCATACAGAACGCCGCCCACATGAGGGTCTCCCTCAAACACGCCCAGCATCCGGCTTGAGAAATCCAGCATGTAGAGATTTAAGTAGTCCGGCGAATATTTATGAATCAGGCTGTATACGATAGACTGAAGCAGCGTACTCTTTCCGCTCATGGAGATACCGCAGACCGCGTGATGTCCGTCCTCCGTAAAGTTTAAGAGGAGAGGCGTCTGCGCCTGCTGCTTCGGATTATCGCAAAGTCCGATAAAGGTCTTAAGCTCCCACTTCTCCGGGTACTGCGGCCAGGCCGCTCCGTCAAAGAGGATATCCTGATATCCGGCCAGGCTCTCCAGCACAAGTTCAGCCGGAAGAACCGGCAGCCAGAGCTGCTGCGGCTTCTTGTAGCCCTCCCGCTCCGCAACCTCTGCCAGGTATTTTACCACCGCATCCAGCTGGGTCTTGTCCTTCACCTCCGGAAGCTTCAGTCCCAGTGTCTCTGCTCCCTTTAACATCCCGGCGCAGATCTGCTGCCGGTCCGTCATGCCCTTTTCCTTCATGCTGTCATACAGCGTCACCACATTCTGAAGGGAACGGCTGTTGTAATCATTCTGCGGGAAGTCCACACCGTCCTCCGCCAGCAGCTCGAACATATTCTCTTCCAGGAACTCCCGTCTGGTCTCGCCCAGATTCAGGCTGTTCGCCTCATTCATATCCCACTCGGAAATGCTTTCCTCCAGATATCCGCACAGCTTGTCCAGCCACGAAAGCTTCGCCTTCTCCTTCCGGCGGCGCTTCACATGACCGCCTACCAGAGCCGCCTTTCCGGTATCTGCCAGCATCACGGCCAGCACCTGACGGCTGTTCTCGGAATCCTCATCATATACCGCGCCGCTCCAGCCGGACTGGAACAGCTCATACAGCTCGTCGTTGCCCACCTGCAGGTAGCACCGTCCGGCCTGGGTCAGATACGCCGCGTCCGCCTTATGCAGCATGTCGATACTGTCCTGACGGTCCTGTACGCGGAGGCAGAGACGGAACTTGGAGTTGCTCCAGATGTTGTCATCTACCGTACCGCTTGGCTTCTGGGTCGCAAGGATCAGGTGAACGCCAAGGCTTCGTCCCACCTGGGCCACACTGATCAGCTCCTTCATGAAGTCGCCCTCTTCCCGCTTTAACTCCGCAAACTCATCGATGATGATGAACATATGCGGAACCGGCATGGCCGCTTCTCCGTTCTTGTATAACATGGTATATGCATTGATGTTGTTGACGCCGTGCTCGTTGAACACCCGCTGTCTTCTCTTATTCTCACTCTTGATGGACACCATGGCCCGGCGCACCTGGTTTCCGGACAGGTTGGAAATCTGTCCCAGGATATGAGGCAGGCCGTTAAACAGGTTCGCCATACCGCCGCCCTTGTAGTCGATGATAAAGAATCCGATATCATCGGGGCTGAAATTAATCGCCAGGGACAGCATGTAGGTCTGCAGCGTCTCCGACTTACCGGAGCCGGTAGTACCGGCTACCAGGCCGTGAGGACCGTGGTATTTTTCATGGACATCCAGATAGCAGGGCACTCCGCCCGCCTTCTGGCCAACCAGCGATTTCATATTCTCATAGGTACGGTTCTTCTTCCAGCGCTCCTCCACATGGAACTCATTCAGCTTCGACACCCCGTACATATCAAAGAAGGTGATGGCATTCGGCACATCGCCGCCCACCTCAATCTCGCTGACCTCGATGTTGGACATCCTTCTCGCCATGTCCTCCAGGGTCTGCTGGCTGACGCTGTCGAAGGTGACTCCGACCCGCTCACCGGTGATGGTGTTGTACATGCCGCAGAATTCCTTGTCATTCTGGATGATGCGCTCACAGGTATTCGGAAGGTTTTCATTGCTCTCCGCCATCAAAAATACCGTCAGGCCGAAGGAATGCTCCTTGTCAAAGATATATTTTGAAATCAGCTCACCCTCCAGGAAGGATGGCTCCTCCACAAACAGGATATAGTGAGGCTTATAAATCTTATTCTTATCCGAGGCGGGGCGCACCTCCTCACTCCGGTAGCGCAGCACCTTGGTCAGCTCGTAGAATACATCCGTCGCCTCATTCTTGTTGCTGGCTACATACCGGACCTTCTTATCCTGGGACCACGCGTGAGGCAGCCATCTGGCAAACTTCCACCGGCTGATGCTCTCTCCCTGGTCCTCCTGGAACACGAAGGCCATCTTCACATCGGTATAGCAGTTCTGGGCCGCTATCTGGGCCACCAGGTCATACACCACCTGGTACGCTCCCGTCTTATCCGGCCCGCCCACGATTCCCACGATATGCTCCTTCATCAAATCCAGGCAGATCGGCACCTGATGCAGTACCTTATAGCTTTCCTGGATGAACTTCGGCTTATCGGCAAGGGAGTCGTTAATTAATGTAAACTTCTCCTTCGGAATCTGAATCTGCACCTGGAACGGCATATCACCGATTCCAAGACGATGCTGCAGGAAATCCTGATGGGTGCTGTTTCTCTCCCACATCTTGTTGGTATCCTGCATCTCCTTCGAGGCGCAGACCTCTGCGGAAGGATACATGCGCAGCAGGCTCTCGATATTGTGCTCATACTTCATCTTAATCTCGTCGGCCCGCTTGATCAGGTATTCTCCAAACGCCTCAAACCGGTGGTTCTCTTCCTTCTTCGCCCGGTCCTTTCCGTATCGGATGTTGGTCAATGCCCAGCCCACGCCGATGACCGCCGAGCAGAGCGAGGTGACGATACCGGTATACATGAAGGTGCTTGCATGCGCGCCGGATGACCTGGCTCCCAGAATCGCCATGCCGCTGCTCATAAGCATAGGAATCGCCATGGTCATGGCCGGTCCGATGGCCATCATAAGCGGGGTGTCTCCCGGCTGTCTGGGCGCCGGAGGCGCTTCAATCTCCACCGGCTCCGTCTCCAGGACCTCCATCGTTCTCGGCGCCCGGTGGTAAATCATGCGGGCGGCCGGATGGGGCTTTTCCGTGGCCGGAGCCGTCTGCCCGTTCCATGGACGCAGCTTCTGGATATTCACCCGCACATTGCTTCCCTGGCGCACCGCAAGGATGTCGTCCAGGAACACCATATCCATGCCCCAGATATGAATGTTATCGCCGAATTCCAGCTTCTGGCTTCCCTTTACGCGGGCATCGTTGACGAACACGCCGTTCTTGCTCACGTCCTCCAGGACCACGCCCTCCCGCACCCGGCGTATCTGAATGTGCTTCTTGGATATGTACTGGAAGCCGGAATATTCGTAGGAATAGATAATATCCGAATCTCCGCTGCTTCCCACGGTAATCTGCTTCTGCGCAGAAAAATTGTATTTGGAATAATTACAGAACGAGGTGGGCTTAATCTGCACAATCGTGGATAAAACCTCGCCTCTCACCGATTCAATCCGGTAATTCGCCTGATTCTTCAGTCTTAAATCGCCGCGGACTCCCTCCGCCGCCTGAATCCGCAGATTCGGTGACGGAAGAAAGGACCATTTCTCATCTACCACCTCCAGGCGGAGCTCCAAATCCTCCCGCAGATGAAAGATTTTCCGGTCCAGCACCAGCACCGTCTCTGCATTGTGGATGGCCGGAAGCACGAATTCCTTATATGCGCTCTGGCTGTATACGGACAATACAACACTCATATTTTTTCTCCCCTTGTTTTCTTTTCTCGCAGATATCAGATAAACTCAATCATATACGAGGTTTTTCCTACCGTAAAGCAGTCGCCGGAAAGCAGCTTCAGGCCATTCTTGCTGACCATGGTCGTCCGGCCGCCTCTCCGCAGCATGACCTCCATCTTCCCGGTGCTTCTCAGATAATTGGCGTTCCGGTAGGAGAATAACTGGCAGTAGGCCTGCTCCGGTCCCGCATTCTGCGGCAGAATCGTGATATTCCCGAACTGGTTTCCAATCTGAACCACCTCCCGGCTGCGGAACATGTATTTCCGCCGGGACAGCTCTGTAATCTCCGTCAGACGGTACATCCCCTTCTCAATCTTCTCCACGGGAACCCCGTTCTGGGTCTTCGCGTATTCGACCTGGAAGGGACGCCGCTGCTTTTCAAACGGCTCGGCCTGCTTCTCCTCGCGGGGATTGGCCAGCACACGGTCCAGCGCGTCCTCCCGCATCCTCTGGACGGCCTGCTGCTTCTCCTCCTTTATCCGCTTCTGCCGGATCATAAGGTAAACCGCAAGAAACACTCCGGCGCCAATCACACAGATGCAGGCTCCCACGATGGCGAACATGGGAATGTGAAGCTTCTGCGCCAAATTATTTATAATGCTCATTTTCTTATGTATTCCTTTTCAATCTCTGTTTATTTTTACCTGTCTTTTCCCATTATAATGAATCTTCGTCCCTTTTTCAACTGATTTCGCAGGAAGGTTTACCTGGGAAGCACTCTGGAGGTATCCACATAGTACCGGCTGAAATTGCTCCGGTCCACATACACCGGGATGTGGGAATCGGTAAGATAGGCCGTCGGATTATACCAGATGGGGTCACTGTGAAAAATCCGGAGCTGGCCGTCCGGCGTTACCGCCTGGCAGTCAATCATATACGGGTGGCGGTAATTGCTTGATATCCGCGGATTCACGCTGACGCCGATAATCTCCCCGTCCAGACGAAGCCCGGTCTGGAGAAGCTTCTGCCCCTGGGCCTTCTTTAAGAAGCTTCCCACTACAAGCCCGGTTCCGACGAAAAGAAGAAGCACGCCGACGCCCAGAAAAACCCAGTTCAGGATCTGGGAGGTCTTTGTCTGAATCCGTCCGATGTCCTCCGCGTCATAATAAACCGTAATGGAATCTCCCGGCCGCATGGAGCTGGTATAAAAGCCAAGGGGGCTTGTCATCTCTTTTCCCTCTGCCTCATACGTCACATAAACTCTTCCCTGGGAAATCCGGCTGATTTCCCCCTCTGTCTCGATGGCATTAGAATAAAACTTCGATGAACTCACCGATAAGCCCGCCGATACCACTAAAAAAACGCAGCCCACCAGGAGAAAAAGAATCCCGACTGCGCGAAAAACATTCTTGAAGGTAAAGCTTTGTGTATACATAATATTCCCCCTTTTTCTGTTCCGTTATATTTACTACCATTTTAATAATTCACCTAGATAAAGTCAATTCAAATCTGGCATTTTATCAACAATTCACAAAATTTACAAGGGTAAAAGGCGATTGTTCGCAGAAATAAAAGGCAGCCGCACTGCGGCTGCCTTCAGGGACATTATTTTTTATTTGGTTGATTTTGGTTGGTTGATTATTATTTTAAGTTCATAACTTCTTTGGGTCTGGATTCTATTCGTATTCTACTACGTCAATCCATCTCATCAGGAAATCCTTTTCCTGCTCTTTCTTCTTGGTAAGCTGCGCAGCTGCTACGATTGGCAGCCAGCGGTTTACATACTGACGCGCGGTGTCGGTCTTCTCACAGAACAGCTTCATGTACAGGTCGGCCTTCTTCTGGTCCTCCAGAGCGAACAGCAGATACGTCATCGCTGCATCAGCAGATGCGTTGCCCTGCGCGGCATGTGCCCAGTCGATGATCCACAGCTTGCCCTCTGCATCCACGATCACGTTGGTTGGATTGAAGTCGCCGTGGCACAGCTTGTGGTGCTTCGGCATGCTCTGCAGACGGGTTGCCAGCTCATAGCGGGCGGTTGCGTCGATATCCTTTAAGCTGTTGATCTGGTCCATTAATTTGTGACGCAGTCTCTTGATGGTCGGAACGTTCTGGCTGTGTACCGATAACTGCAGGTCCACGAATTTCTCCATGTACTCGCCAAGCTTCTCCGGCTCTTTGTCCATCAGCTCTGCCAGGGTCACGCCCTCAACCTTGTCACGAACCAGACACCAGCCCTCTGCGGTATCCGATACCGATACCAGAGACGGGATGTTCAGATCGGTGCTTTCTTCTACCAGAGCCTCGTTGCGCGCTTCGTTTAAAACGTCGGACTTCTTGTACTGACGGTCAAATACCTTGATAATCTGATTTTCCGCTGCGTAAATCGTCTTATGAGGTCTTGTGAAGATAACTGTCTTGTTTGCTTCCATGTCCTTTATACCCTCCTTATATTTTATCCGTTTCCCATCCCCGTCCGGGACGGGAAACGAAGATTACCGGTTTTTTATCTTTTTGTCTATTAGTTGCCGTAGTATGCCTTTAAGTACATCTCCTTGATCTCGCTCATTAACGGATATCTTGGGTTTGCACCGGTACACTGGTCGTCGAATGCATCCTCTACCATCTGGTCTAAGGTGTCTAAGAAGTACTTCTCATCAATGCCGTAATCCTTGATGCACTTCTTGATGCCGACCTTGGCCTTTAACTCCTCAATCTTTGCGATGAATAAGTCTAAGGTCTCATAGTCATCCTTGCCGCAGATGCCGCAGAAATGAGCACATTCTGCATAGCGTGCCAGGGTGTGAGGATACTGATACTGGGAGAAGGTTCCCATCTTGGTCGGAACTTCTGCTGCGTTGAAGCGCAGTACCAGGCTGATCATCAGCGCGTTTGCAACGCCGTGTGGCAGGTGATGATAAGCGCCTAACTTGTGAGCCATGGAGTGGCATACACCTAAGAATGCATTTGCGAATGCCATACCTGCCATGCAGGAAGCGTCTGCCATCTTCTCACGGGCATATGGGTCATTTGCGCCGTTCTCATATGCGCTTGGCAGATACTCGAATACGCTCTTCATCGCCTTTAATGCCAGACCGTCGGTGTAATCGGTTGCCATGATGGAAGCATAAGCCTCTAATGCATGGGTCAGAACGTCTACGCCGGATGCGCTGGTCAGGCCCTTCGGCTGGTTCATCATGTTGTCTGCATCGATGATTGCCATGTTTGGAAGCAGCTCGTAATCGGCTAACGGATACTTGGTTCCGGTCCGGTCATCGGTGATAACGGCAAATGGAGTTACCTCAGAACCGGTACCGGAGGAGGTTGGGATGGCTACGAAGAATGCCTTCTCTCCCATCTTCGGGAAGGTGTAAACTCTCTTGCGGATATCCATAAAGCGCATTGCCAGGTCTAAGAAATCTACTTCCGGATGCTCATACATTACCCACATGATCTTACCGGCATCCATTGCGGAACCACCGCCCAGTGCGATGATGCAGTCCGGCTCGAATGCGGTCATAGCCTTAGCGCCGGCAGTTGCGGAGGACAGGTTCGGGTCCGGAGCTACTTCATAGAAGCAGGTGTGCTGGATTCCCATCTGGTCTAACTTCTCTTCGATTGGCTTTACATAGCCATTCTTATATAAGAAGGAGTCGGTAACGATGAAGCATTTCTTCTTGCCCATTACGCTTCCTAATTCGTCTAAAGCTACCGGCATACAGCCCTTCTTGAAGTATACCTTCTGAGGTGCTCTGAACCACAACATATTTTCTCTCCTCTCCGCTACGGTCTTGATATTTAACAGATGCTTTACGCCTACGTTCTCGGATACGGAGTTGCCGCCCCAGGAACCGCATCCTAAGGTTAAGGATGGAGCCATCTTGAAGTTGTAAAGGTCGCCGATACCGCCGTGGGAGGATGGAGTATTGATTACGATACGGCAGGTCTTCATGGCAGCCGCATGCTTCATAATCTTTTCTTTCTGAGCCGGATGGATGTACAGGGAGGAGGTGTGGCCGTAGCCGCCGTCTGCTACCAGACGCTCTGCCTTTGCGATTGCCTCGTCAAAATCCTTTGCATGATACATAGCCAGTACCGGGGACAGCTTCTCGTGAGCGAACTCCTCGGAGATGTCTACCGACTCAACCTCGCCAATCAGAATCTTTGCGGTCTCCGGAACGGTTACGCCGGCCAGCTTTGCGATGTTGAATGCGGACTGTCCTACAATCTTTGCATTTAACGCGCCGTTGATTAAGATGGTGTGGCGTACCTTGTCTAACTCGTCGCCCTTTAAGAAGTAGCAGCCTCTGGTCTCAAACTCTTTTCTTACTGCATCGTAGATGTCGCCGACTACGGTTACAGACTGCTCGGAAGCACAGATCATACCGTTATCGAAGGTCTTGGAATGGATGATGGAGTTTACTGCCATCTTGATGTCTGCGGTATCGTCGATGATAACCGGAGTATTTCCTGCGCCTACGCCTAATGCCGGCTTGCCGGAGGAGTAAGCTGCCTTTACCATGCCAGGACCGCCGGTTGCCAGGATGGTGTCGGACTCTCTCATAACCTCGTTGGTCAGCTCCAGGCTTGGAACGTCAATCCAGCTGATGATGTTCTTTGGTGCGCCTGCTGCAACGGCTGCATCATATACAACCTTTGCGGCTGCGATCGTGGAAGCCTTTGCACGAGGATGTGGGCTGATGATGATTGCATTTCTGGTCTTTAAGCAGATCAAGGTCTTAAAAATCGCGGTAGAGGTCGGGTTGGTGGTCGGGATAACGGCTGCAACCAGGCCGATTGGCTCTGCAATCTTCTTGATGCCGTAAGCGGTATCTTCCTCAATCACGCCGCAGGTCTTGGTGTTCTTGTAAGCATTGTAGATGTACTCGGCTGCGTAGTGGTTCTTGATTACCTTATCCTCTACGATACCCATGCCGGTTTCCTTTACTGCCATCTTCGCTAACGGAATTCTGGCCTTATTTGCTGCCATAGCAGCCGCAAAGAAAATCTTGTCTACCTGCTCCTGTGTGAAGGTAGCAAATACTTTCTGTGCTTCACGCATCTCTTTCATGCGTGCCTGAAGGGCATCCACGCTGTCAATGATCATGGTCTCTGGTGCCGGGGTTGATGCTGGTGCATTCGTCTTGGTTGCCATCTCTTTCATCCTCCTGTTAAATATTATAAGATTAATGTGGTTACATTTGTTTGCTCGCTTGGTTTTGTTATGTATTTAACGTTATTTATTTAACAAGGTCATTATAGTACGGGAAATGGAGAATGTCAACGTGTTTCCTTAAGTTTATGATACTATGAATATAGAAAAAAGCAAGCGGTTTGTATTTATTCCTATACATTTTCTACAATCGGTCGCATTTTTGTTAAAAAAAAGACGAGGTTTGTGGTTGTTTCCACGAAACACTCGTCTTTTTTTCTATTGATTTTCGTTGTTTTTTCCGCTCGTTTCCTCTGCATACGGCAAAAGGGCCTTTAACACCGCCCGAAGTTCATCAATCACCGCCTGGCAGCTAGGATTCCGCTTCCGGTCCCGGTACTCCAGGGATGGGGCATTTTCTCCCATATTAAAGGTGATTTTTCCCTTGTAGTCCGCTACTACCCTGGAAATCCCTTCCGGATTCAGCTTCGCCTTCGGATGAAGATTCAGTTTAAAGGTCTGGCGGCTGATGGAAACCTCGGTTGCGTAAATCCGGTGGGCCATGGCCTTTAAGCTGGCGATGGTCAGCAGGTTTTCCACGGCCTTCGGGATATCGCCGAACCGGTCAATCAGCTCATCCTGCATATCCATCTCCTCTTCCTCATTTTCAATGACGGAAATCCGCTTGTAGATATCCAGCTTCTGGTACTCGTTCTTAATATAGTAGGCCGGGATGTAGGCGTCGATGTCGCACTCCACCACCGTCTCGAACTCTTCCTCTTCCGCCGGCGCAAGCTGTCCCTGGCTCTTTAAGGCCCGGACCGCCTGATTTAACAGCTTGCAGTACAAATCATATCCCACCGCATCCATATGGCCGTGCTGCTCCGCGCCGAGGACATTGCCGGCACCGCGGATTTCCAGGTCCCGCATGGCAATCTTGATGCCGGAGCCAAGCTCGGTAAATTCCCGGATGGCCTGGAGACGCTTCTCCGCCTCCTCCTTCAGAACCTTATCCCGCTTATACATGAGAAATGCATAAGAGGTCCGGCTGGAACGTCCCACCCGGCCCCGGAGCTGGTAAAGCTGGGAGAGGCCCATCCGGTCCGCATCGTGGATGATCATGGTATTGGCATTGGGGATATCCAGTCCGGTCTCGATGATGGTGGTGGATACCAGCACATCAATCTCGCCGTTGATGAACTCTCCCATGATCCGCTCCAGCTGCCGCTCGCTCATCTGTCCATGGGCAAATACCACATTTGCCTCCGGCACCAGCTTCTGGATCCGGCCTGCCAGCTCGTCGATATCGTTCACCCGGTTGTATACATAATATACCTGGCCGTTTCTCGCCAGTTCCCGGTGGATGGCCTCCCGCACCATCTCCTCATTGTACTCCATCACATAGGTCTGAATGGGGATTCGGTCTACCGGCGGCTCCTCCAGCACGCTCATATCACGGATTCCCACCAGGCTCATATGAAGGGTCCGGGGAATCGGAGTGGCCGTCAGGGTCAGTACATCTACATTTTCCTTCAGTTTCTTGATTTTTTCCTTGTGAGTCACGCCGAAGCGCTGCTCCTCGTCGATAATCAAAAGGCCCAGATTCTTAAACTCCACATCCTTGGAGAGAACCCGGTGGGTGCCGATCACGATGTCCACCATGCCTTTTTTCAAGCCCTCGATGGTCCGCTTCTGCTGGGCCGGGGTCCGGAACCGGGAAAGCATCTCCACCCGCACCGGGAAATCCTTCATCCGCTGGATGAAGGTGTTGTAATGCTGCTGGGCCAGGATGGTGGTCGGCACCAGGTAAACCACCTGGCGGCTCTCCTGCACCGCCTTGAATGCAATCCGCAGCGCAATCTCTGTCTTTCCGTAGCCCACATCTCCGCAGATTAACCGGTCCATGATTTTCCGGCTCTCCATATCCGCCTTCGCTGCCTCGATGGCGTCCATCTGGTCATCGGTTTCCTCATAAGGAAACAGCTCTTCAAATTCCCGCTGCCACACCGTATCCGGCCCGTACTGGAAGCCGGAGGCGGACTGGCGGGCGGCATAAAGCTGCACCAGGTCCTTCGCGATCTCCTGGACGGCGCCCTTTACCTTGGTTTTCGTCTTCTTCCATTCGCTGCCGCCTAATTTGTTCAGCTTCGGCGCCTTCGCCTCCGAGCCGGCATACTTCTGGATCCGGTCCAGACGGGTAGCCGGGATAAACAGGTTGCCGCCGTCCCCGTATTCCACCTTGATGTAATCCTTCGTCACCCGGTCCCGCTGGATTTTTTCGATGCCCCGGTAAATGCCCAGTCCATGGTCCTCATGAACCACATAATCGCCTACTTCCAGTTCGGAAAAACTTAAGATTTTTTTGCCCTCGTAAGGAGATTTTTTCTTCTTCCGCTTTTTCTTCTCCGCTCCGAACATATCGCCTTCGGTAATGACCACGAATTTCAGCATGGGGTACTCGAAGCCGCGGTGCAGGTTTCCGTAGGTGACCATGATTTCGCCGGGGCGGACTTCCCGCATCTCCGGCACGTTTTCCTGTGCCGCCGGGTTCTGCGTTCCGGCTGCGCCTGCCTGCCCGCCTTCCTCATCGGCGCCTTCCCGGAGCACATCCGGGCAGTATGCCCGCAGCTCGTAATCCCGAAGGTCGCTGGCCAGACGGCTCGCCCTGGTTCTGGACGCAGACAGAAGCACCACCCGGTAGCCGTCCTTCTTCCACCGGGTCAAATCCTTAATCAGGATGTCGAAGCTGTTCTGATAGGAATTTACATTCTTCACCGTAAAGGCAAACTTTCCATTCACCACCAGGCCCGGCAGCCGCTGGTCCAGACCGGTCAGGTACACCGTCCCCGGCGTCTGCGCCAGAGCCAGCACCTCCTTCACCGGATAGAGAAGCTCCGTCTGGCCTCCAAGGAGATATCCCTTCTCCAGTCTCTGGCTCATGCTTTCCCGAAACTCCGTCTCCACCGCATCGCCTTTTTCCTGAAGTCGGGAAGGCTCATCCAGAAAAATCAGCGTCTCCTCCCTGGGAAAATACTGGCTGAAGGAAACCGTGTCCTTACAGAAATAATTGATATACGCATCCAGGTTTCCCACCTTCCAGCCTTCTTCCAGACCGTCCGTAAAATCCTGGACCACCGTCATCAGCCGATGTCCTTCTTCGATTTTTCCATTTTTTCGGAAAATCTTCTCACTGGCCGCCGCATCCTTCTGAAGGGCGCGGATTCCCTCCTCAAGCTGCTCCGGACTTAATACCACCTCCTGAGCCGGATAAATCCGAACCGACTCTAACTGCTCCACCGACCGCTGGCTTTCCAGGTCAAAGCTCCGGATGGAATCCACCTCATCATCCCAAAGCTCGATTCGGATTGGGAATTCCTCCGTCAGCGGGTAGATATCGATGATTCCGCCCCGGATGGAAAACTGTCCCATGCCGTCTACCTGCGCCGTCCGCTCATAGCCCAGAGCCACCAGCTCCGACTTCAGCTGATCCAGGTCAAGCGGTTCTCCGATTTTCACATGGATGATATGGGAGGCCAGGTGCTTTAACGGAAGAAGATGGTCCATCAGACCATCCAGCGTCGTCACGACCACACCCTCCTTCTCCTCCAGAAGAGCCTTCAGCACCTGGACCCTCTGCCTGGTCATCATATTTCCATGAATATCGGCAGCATAAAAGAGCAGGTCCTTTGCCGGATACAGCCATACCTGCTTCGTGAAATTCCGATAATCCTCATAAATCTCTTTCGCCCTAGATTCATCGTAAGTAACCACCAGCTTCCAGGGGTAATCCCGGCCCAGCTCATACATCAGATGAACCTTCTGGGAATCCAGGGTTCCGGTTGCCTGAACCGGCCCTTCCCGGTTCAAAAGGGCCTGCACCAGATCTTCATATTCCTTCAGTTCCAATAAGGGGTTCTGCATCGCGTCCTCCATATTCTCATCACACCGGCTTCTTTCCATTATACCGGTTCATGGCCGCCGCGGTTCCATCCAGAATAATCATCTCCACCGCATCGGCCGCATCCTTAAATGCATCCTCCATCACGCCCCGGTCCGTCTGGGAGAACCGGCTCAGCACATAATCCGCCAGATCCATCCGGTCCGGCTTCGCGCCTACCCCTACCTTCACCCTTGGAAACTCCTGGGTTCCCAGATGAGCGATGATATTTTTGATGCCGTTATGCCCGCCTGCGCTTCCCTTGCCCCGCACCCGGAGCTGGCCCACCGCCAGGCTGATGTCATCGTAAATCACGATAATCTGTTCCGGGTCAATCTTATAAAAATCGGCCGCATCCCGGATGCTCTCGCCGCTCAGGTTCATAAAGGTCTGCGGCTTTAACAGCAGCACCTTCTCAAAACCAATCATTCCCTTTCCGCAGAGCGCCTTATGCTTTTTCTCTGTCACGCTGATTCCCAGCTTATCCGCCAGCACATCAATGGTATCAAACCCCACATTATGCCGGGTCTTCTCATATTCCTTCGTAGGATTTCCTAAGCCTGCTATCAAATACATAATCTTTTTCCTTTCCACACACCAGAAATGCCCGGCATTTTTCCATGCCGGGTTTTCTTCCGAGCTGTTTTGGGCTCGCTCTTGTACATCTATCGTTATTATAGCGTTATGGAGGGAAAAAATCAAATGAAACTCAAACGGATATCCGCCAATTCATTTTATAAACGTGGCTTTTTGTAAAATATTAACATTTATAACTTTTTATATTATACTAAATCAAATCGAGGTGATAAAATGACAGAGGAACGATATCATGAATTTACAAATAAATTACATCAATATATTCACTCCATAGACCCAGGCGACCCCCATCGTTCTGCAATGATAGAAACATTTCTGCAAACCCAGTTAAGAATCATCGACTGCATCTCCAAAACCGACCATCCCTGTATTCTATCTGAGGAAATACGGCTCAAAGAATGGGCAAAATTTTCGAAAACGCTGTTTGTCCCAACCAATAATCCTTCCGTTTATGAAGATAAACTGCTTCATGCTGTCAACCGCTTAACCTGGTGTAATCTAAAACACAAAATCAATACATCTGCCCGCACCTATACCGTAGGCCA
>JAUNPZ010000002.1:30611-48909 GCA_030536455.1 Lachnospiraceae bacterium
GAAAAATTTCAGGACAATGAAATCAAAAGAAAGTATCTGGGCCGCTATGAAGTTCCATTAGAATTAGAAGAAAGCACCTCCGAGCTGCACGGTTTTATCAATGTTATGCACCTGCGGGAAATTGACCGGAAAAGAATTGACAGCCGCAAAATCGGCATCGTAACAAAACAATGTTTTGAAAAGGTCATTCATGCGGTCATAGAAAATCTGCACCCCGGATATTGACACGCCTGTCAGAGCATGTTACTATATCATTACTAAGATGATTGATTCATCAACAGCATTATCTGCACAAGGTGCAGATATAAAAAAATCTAACACAGCAGGGTATTGCTAAGCTTTATCCATCAAAAAAGCATCTCATAGAGATGCTTTTTTGATTATCGATATTTCATAAACGGTAACCTGCAGGCCCGATGCGACGTTTAATAATTCAGCACCGTCCCCACCTTCGTATCCACTGCCTTATCAAACACAATCACATTTCCAAATCCCAGGCAGCCGTCCACTTCCTCCAGATCCGTCGGGGAATTTACCTCCTGATGGCAGATGATCACCACATATTCCTTTCCATCAGATGTAATCTTCAGCGCCTCCGCCATGGAAGCCGGGTAGAAGATTCCCTTTAACGCGGACTTCACCGGAAGCTTCACCACCTGGCAGTCCTTTCTCTCTCCCTTCGCTCCGCCCTGGACCACCGTCAGAAGTGAGGTGAAGCCGCAGCCTGCCGCCTCCATCTTAATCCTCTGGCGCTCCTCATAGCGGTTGTAATGACGGGCAATCTTGGAGGTTTCCAGATGTCCCTCTGCCCCAGGTGTCAGGAAGAAGAACTTGGCCTCTGCCTTTTCTCCGGTGAATACAGCCGTCTGAACCGCCGGCGTGCCGATTGCCTCCACGCTGTAGTCCGCCTGCTTTCCATCCTTGTGAAGGGTCGGGTCCGGATTTCCGGCTTCCCGAAGTCCCGGAAGCTCCGGCACCTTCACCGGATGAACCGGACTGAGAGAAACGGTTCCGGTCTCAGAGAAGTTCCAGTACTGCTGGTAGGTATGGCTGCCCTTCGCATACATCTCATCCATGATGATGTAAAGGTCCGGCTTGATGTGGACGATTTTCCGGTTCACGAACACGCCGTCCCTTCCCGAAGCCGCTTCAATTCCGGCCTCAGACGCTTCGCTTCCGGCCTCAGCCGTCTTGGCCGCTCCGGTTCCATTTCCGGCCGCATCCAAATCCCCATGCTGCCCATCCGCGGTTTCCTGAGAAACATCCTCCATCAGATACCCCAGATGTCCGCCCTGCACGAATTCATACTCGCCGGTAAAGCGGTACTGCCCCTTCACCGGCTGGCACAGCTTGGAGCATTCCCAGGAGTCCCTGCACACGGTAAAATCCTTCCCGTCCACGGTGATGGTATTATGGGCGGACGGGTCCTTGAACTGGAACCGTCCCCAGTCCACCACATAGGTGCACCGTCCGGCATCGGTCAGCACATCCTCCCCGTTCACCACCAGGTCCACATGCAGCTTGTCCGAATGGCCGTGACCGGCTCCCATGGTTCCACAGTGGAAATGCAGAAGGCTGGCGTTCTCCTCCCACCCGCTCCGCAGGTAATAATTGCCGCTGTCAGACAGGGCGATGGAGGTAAAGTCCGGTTCTCTGGCTTCCAGCTTCTCATAGATTCCGGCGCTCTCGATTCCCAGATCCCAGACGCTCTCGAAATCCAGAATCGGGAAGCCGCCGAATTTCAGCATTCCATCCCGGTACAGGTAAGCAGCGATGCTTAAGTAATCCCGGATGTCCATATCGTCGCTGTCTCCCATCAAAAACTGCTTATGGTCCGGTTTCTTCCAGGCCAGATTGCCGTAAGCCATCCGGCGCACCGCATCCAGGATGGTATCCGGAACCTCGATGTCATTCCGGGAGGCCAGAATCAGCACATCCTCATAGCAGTGAAGCACCTCATTGTGATAGAGCGGGGACTGCTCCCACTGGATTCCATCCCCCAGAATCTGCATCCGGGACTCGATTTCCAGATGCTCCAGGGCAATCTGGATATAACGTTTTTTCAGCGTCTCATCCGGCACGGCGATGCCGATCTCAAACAGGCCATGGTTCTCCATCACGCCCCAGTTGCTCATGTAGCGGTACGGAGAATGCATCTGGATAATGTACTCCGCATGCTCCACCAGGCACCGGTAAAACTCATCCACCATCTGGTCGGTCAAAAGCGGACAATCCTTAAAATACCGGATGGCCTTCACCCAGTTTTCTCCCCGGATTCCGGTCTCCAGAATCCGCCAGGTGGTCTTCTCCGTCTCCGGCGTCCTCTTGATGTTGTGAATCCAGCTCATCAGCAGCCGGATAAAATGTCTGGCATATTTCTCATCCCCGGTCAGCCAGTAGGCCTGACCCAGACAGATAAAGAAGCGGTGGCGGTTAAACTGAAAGGTAAACTCCGGGTCATTTCCAGGGCGGTACTCCCAGTCCACCTCGCCCTCCGGGTCGAAGGTCACCGGCTCCCAGGTCCGCTCCATGTCATGCTCCATATCGAACAGGAAATAATTCCGGCTCACCTCATCCGCAATCCGGATAATATGCTTACAGTCCCCCGGCCAGTGCTCCAGGCAGTACTTGGCCACTGCCGCCGGGTCGTCAAAAAAGAAATGCTCATTTCCTCTGGAAAAAAATTCTGCCTTTGTCATTGTCATGCCTTCCTCCACATTTACCAGTAAATCTCCCAGTCCTTATGCAGCCGGGTCAGTCCTTCCATATAGAAGTAATCTCCCCAGTTGTTGCACTCGTCCACCCCGTAATGATTGCAGGTATTATAAGGAGAATGATTGGAATAGGTGCTGTGAAGCACCAGACCGTTGGACTCCTCCGGGCTCTTCACCGCGTACTTGTCCGCCACGGCCTTTAACAGCCGCCCTGCAATTCCGGTATAATAAGCGCGGTCCTTCTCATCCATATACTTTGCCATCTCTAACATTCCGCAGGCCGCGATGGATGCGGAGGAGGAGTCTCTCGGCTGATCCTCGTCCCCGTCACCGAATTCCAGGTCCCAGTAAGGAACCAGGTCCTCCGGCAGATGGCGGAGAAAATAATCCGTCACGCCCTTGAAGATATCGATGTATTCCTTCCGCTTCGTATATTTGTAGCCCACGGCCGTTCCATACACGCCCCAGGCCTGTCCTCTGGCCCAGGCGGAGCCGTCCCGGTAGCCCTGACAGGTAGCGCCATGGTCCGGTTCTCCCGTCTCCCGGTTAAAGAAGAAGGTATGCCAGGTGGAAAAGTCCGGCCGAATCACATTGGCCAGCGCCGTATGAATGTGCTTTTCCGCAATCTCCCGGTATTTCTTCTCCCCGGTCTCCTCCGTCGCCCAGTAAAGCAGGGGAAGATTCAGCAGACAGTCGATAATCAGGCGGTAATTGTCCGGCGCATCCAAAGGCCCCCAGGCCTGGAGAAATTCTCCCTTCTCATGGAACCGGGTAATCAGCTCATCCGCCGCCAGGATAGCCGCCTCACGGCCCACCCGGCTTCCGGTCAGCTTATAGCCGGCCACGCAGGAGGGCGAATACATGAACCCAAGGTCATGGGTCTCCACCTCGATCTTATTGCGGATCCGGTTTAAAAAGCTTTCCATCTGCACCTCTCCGGCATGCTTCAGGCGCGCATCCCCGGTATATTCATAGGCCAGCCAGATTTCACCGGTCCAGAAGCCCGGCGTCCAGTCCACATTCTCCGTGGGCCGGTAAAAGCCGTTCTCGCTGTACGCCTTCTGGAACTTGTCGGTAAATTCCGGCAGGTTCCGGATAACCTGCGCCGCTGCGAACTCCAGGGCGCGCTCGATTTCGGAAGCCGTAATCTCCGGCTTTTTCTCTAATTCTTCTAATTGAATCCAGCTCATAATCCTTTTCCTTCCAAAAATCCCATCAGCCCTTCACACCGGTTGCCGCCACGCCCTCTACAAAGTACTTCTGCAGGGACAGGAACACAACCAGCACCGGAATCAGGCTCAGCACGGACGCTGCCATGATCAGACCGTACTCGGAGCCGAACTGACTGATAAACATTCTTAATCCTAACTGTAAGGTCTTCTTGGACTCGGTGGTTAAGTAGATCAAAGGCCCAAGGAAGTCATTCCAGGTATTTACAAAGGTGAAGATGGTCAGCGTAGACAGGGCCGGTTTGGATAACGGCACCATAATCTTTGCCCAGATCTGATACTCACTCATGCCGTCGATTCTGGCCGCCTCGCACAGCTCCGTGGGGATTCCCTCGTAGAACTGCTTCATCATAAATACGCCGAAGGCGGAGAAGGCCTGGAGGCAGATGATTGCCAGATGGGTGTCCGCCAGTCCCATGGAACGCATCATCATAAACTGAGGAACCATGTAAACCTGCCACGGAACCGCGATGGTTGTGATGTAGGCTAAAAACAGCGTGTTCTTTCCCTTAAAGTTCAGCTTGGCAAATGCATAAGCCGCAAAGCTGCTGGTCAAAAGCTGCAGAGCCGTTACAATCAGGGTCAGCTTCACCGTGTTGGTAACAAATTTTGCAAGCGGAATCTTTTTCCAGATATCCACATAGTTCTGCCATCTCGGATTGGCAGGAATCCACTGGATCGGGAATACGAATACGTCCTTGTCCAGCTTAAAGGAAGCGGAAAGCATCCATGCGAAGGGCACCAGCATCACCAGCGCCAGGGCAATCAAAGCCACATAGAGGATGACCCGCAGGGTTCTTGTTTTTGTATTCTGAATTTTCATCTCCGGCTCCTCCTTACGCATATTTCTTCTCACCGCGGAACTGGATCAGGGTGATAACCAGCACGATGAGGAACAGTACCATAGCGCACGCGCTTGCGTAGCCTAAGTTCCAGTTTCGGAACGCTTCTTCGTAAATGTGGTAAACCAGTACGATTGCCGATTCATTCAGCACACCGGCGCTTCCGCCTGCCAGCATGTAGACGATGTCATATACCTTGAAGCAGTTGATGGTCAGAATGATGGTAACGAAGAAGGTGGTGGGCTGAAGCTGCGGCCAGGTGATGTAGCGGAACTTCTGCCAGGTGTTCGCGCCGTCTAAGCTGGCAGCCTCGTAAAGCTCGCCGTTGATGCCCTGAAGTCCGGCCAGATAGATGACCATGTAGTAGCCCATGTTCTTCCACACGGAGAACAAGACGATGGTGAACATCACCCAGTCCTTATCCGCCGACCACTTTGGAAGCTCCTTTGCCGCGATGTGGAACACCTTGTAAAGAATCATGTTCATCGGGCCGTTCTTGGCCGGGGAAAACAGCATGTTCCAGACAGCCGCTACCGCTACCAGGGAAGCGACATAGGGGAAGAAGCTGACGGTACGGAAGAAATTCCGTCCCTTGATCTTCTGGTTTAACAGAACCGCCAGACCCAGCGCGCACACCAGGGTAAAGGGAACCGTCGCGACACAGTACACGATGGTGTTCCGCAGAGAAGCGAGGAAACGCTGATTGCCCACCATCATGGCGAAATTATCCAGGGCCGCAAACTGCATGGGGTTGTTGCCGTCCCATTTTAAGAAGGCCAGCACGAAGGCGAAAATCACCGGGCCTAATGTAAAGACTGCAAATCCGATAAAGTTCGGGGCGATGAAGGAATAGGCGATGAGGTCGCGCTTTGTCTGGCGGCTGAACCGCTCTCCCGTCTTGGCCTGGCGGATCTTATCCCTTACCTTCTCCACCTTTTTTGCAAGCCTTGCTTTTTTCTTTGCATCTGTTTCTGCATCCACCTGGCGCTCCAGGTCCTTTAGCTGGGGCTCCAGCACGGACAGCTTCCTGGCTGTCTCAGCCGGGTCAATCACTTTTGTCTTAGCCATACTGATTTCCTTTCCGGTTTGAATGAGGCAGGCGATTTTGACCTCGCCTGCCCCCGTTGTTTGAAACTGTAAATTAAAATCCCATTTTTGTTTTACTGACCTAAGATTGCGCTTACCTTTTCATTCATATCCGCAATACCATCATCGATGGTCATGTTGCCGGTCATGATGTTGTCATGTGCCTCATTTAATACCGTCTCAATCTCAGAGCTCTTGGTGCTTACCGGCATCTCCAGGTACAGGTTGGAGGTCTGAAGCGCTTCCTTGCTTGCATCATCTGCCGGATAGCCCTCGATACCGGATACCATGTTTGCGATATCATCGGTCATGATGGCCGGGATGGTACCGGTAGAAGCCAGGATGTCTGCGCCTTCCTCACCACATACGAACTTAACGAAATCCCATGCCAGTTCCTTATTCGGAGCGGTGGTCGGAATTGCCAGAGAGGTGATGGTTGCTAAGGTAGAACCAGGCTCAACACCTTCTGCATGAGGATATTTTGCAAGGCCCCAGTTGGTGCATTCGGTGTACTCGCCGGCCTTGATCTTGTCGATCATGGTGGAGATGAACCAGGTACCCATATTCATCATACCTACGTTGCCCTGTGCAAATGCGCCGGAGTAGTGCAGGTTGGAGGTCTTTAAGGTTGCGTAATCCTGACATACGCCGTCTTCCTGCTCTGCCAGAACCATCTCATAATATGGCTTTAAGAAGTCATAGTTTCCGTCCAGGATGGTGTTCTTGCCGTCCAGGATACCGAATAACTGAACTGCACTTCTCCAGGTGTGATAGTGAGCGCCGTAAACCTCTGCACCTGGCTCGTCGTTGGTTAAGCTTCTTGCAATCTCGTCATACTGAGCGAAGGTCATATCATTGGTCGGGTAAGCCACGCCTGCTGCGTCAAATACATCCTTATTGTAATATACCAGCCAGAAATCACTCCGGAATGGCAGCTCATACAGCTTGTCCTCTACGGAAATCTGGTCCGTCAGGCCCTTGTAAGCGGCTAAATCCACGCTGTCCTTGGCAATGTAATCATTCAATGGCTCTAACACGCCCTTATTTACCAGGGTGGTGTAGCCAGGAACATCCTTGATGGTAACCACATCGAAATCAGAGCCGGAGCCGGTAAGCTGTGTTGCCAGAACGGTCTGGTAATCGGAGCTTCCCAGGTCAACCAGTTCAATCTTTACGTCTGGATTCTTTGCCTCATAAGCCTCAACCAATGGCTTGTAGTAGGTGGTTAAATCCTTATCCCAGATGGACCATTTTAAGGTGGTCTGTCCGGCTGCCGCTGCGGTGGTCTCCTCCGCCTTTGTCTCGGCTGCTGCGGTAGTCTCCGCTGCCTCTGCTGCCTTGGTGGTTTCCGGCGCTGCAGTGGTCTCTGCGCTGCCGCCGCCGCATCCTGCCAGAGTTCCTGCCATGGCTGCTGCCAGTGCCAGACTTACTAAACGTTTTTTCATCATAATCGTTTCCTCCTTATTTCCTGTTCCGGTTCCGTGAACCAGCTCGTTTATGGCTTCATTATAGACGCTCCCGGCTTTTTCTTGAATGGAATTTCTACGAAAAAAGATTCAATTTTTCGTCATTAATCCGCCGGGGATTTCACCCATACAAAAAAATATGCACTTTCTTCCGATTAACCAGTAATATTTTATCCTCGTTTTTATATGCATTTGACAAAACAGAACGCATTCTATATAGTAAAAAAGGACGACAGTTCCATTCCGTTACAGACAAAATCATACCAACTGAGGAAACCATCATGCCGGATTTTACAAAGATAAAGAAATGCATTCCAAAAACCATACGCGGTAAAATCATCGCCTGCACCGCCGCCACCACCCTGGTCATCACGGCGCTTACCGTCACCATCTGTTTTCAGATATTCCAGAACTTTCTGCGGCGCAACCAGCTTCAGTCTGTGGAATATAACCTGCAGGTTGTCTCCCGGAATGTAGCCGATGATATGGAAAATATCCTTTACTTCGGAAACTGGTGCCGTTCCAATGAAATCATCAGCCGCTACCTGGAATCCTTCCGCAGCTTAAATTCCATGCCGCCGATTTCCTCCAGCGACGTGACCCTGCGCATGCAGGCGCTGAATGCATTCGACCGTTTAAAGGAGGAGTACCATAACACCAACTCGGCCCGCTACCTAAGCCGCGTCCTGATTTCTCCCGCAAACCGCAGGAACTACCTGCAGCTTGCCGGAACCTCCGCCACCACCACATCGGCGGCCGCCGATGTGATTTACCAAAGCGAATTCTTCCGGAAGCTCTATGAAAGCTGGGACTACCGCTGGATTGGCTTTGTCCAGGACCCGCTCTCTCCGCAGAAGCAGGTCATCCCCATCCTCCGCCCGATTTACAACCAGTACAATTCGGAAATCATCGGATGGATGTACTTCTCTGTCTCCAGCCAGATGATTCTGGACTGCCTGAAGTCCTTTCCTCTTAATGCGGACAGCAGCCTCTACATCACCATCGGAAGCACCACCTATCAGTACCGGGACGGTGTCTTTTCCGAGACCGGTCTGGATTTTTCGGTGCTGTCTGCCATAGAGAACGCCACCTTAAATCCGGGCACCAGAGCCGAAAAGATACGGCTGGCAGACGGCTCCAGACGCACCATGCTGACCTGCCCCCTGTGGGAAAGGGGCTGGACCATCTCCTGCATCCTGTCCGAGCGGGATTTCCACGCACAGAGGACCATGTACTCCTTGATTATTGTCGGCATTTCCATCGCCATCGTGCTGCTGGGGACCGCGCTTTACCTGATGTTAAACCGCACCATCAACCGGCCTCTGGCAAAAATCCGAAATAAAGTGAATGCCATCGCCCTCGGTGATTTCTCCAGGGACGGCTCCATCGAATGGCCGGACGAATTCGGCACCATCGGAAAAGGCATCAACAACATGGCCGATAACGTAGTCACCCTGATGAACCGCCGGGTGGAGGACGAAAAGCAGAAAAAGGACCTGGAATACCAGATTCTTCAGAGCCAGATTAATCCGCATTTTCTTTACAACACCTTAAATTCCATCAAGTGGATGGCCACCATCCAGAACGCCTCCGGAATCGCGGAGATGACCACCGCCCTGGCCCGCCTGATGAAAAGCGTGTCAAAGGGAGCCGGGGCCTTCACCACCTTAAAGGGCGAGCTGGACCTGGTAAAGGATTATTTCCTGATTCAGCAGTACCGCTACGGCGGCAGCATCTCCATCGAATACCAGATTGCGGACGAGGAGCTGCTGGCCTGCCGGATACACCGCTTTACCCTGCAGCCCATTATCGAAAATGCCCTCTTCCACGGCATCGAGCCCAAGGGCTGCGCCGGAAAGATTCTTTTAAAAGCCGACCGGCTGACCCTTCCGGATTCCAAACCGGCCCTGCAGATTTCCGTTACGGACAACGGAATCGGCATGAGCGAGGAGACCATCCGGAAGGTGCTTTATGAGAATGCAGCGCCCACCGCCGACTTCTTTAAGCAGGTAGGCATCCATAATGTAAACCAGAGAATCCGGCATGATTTCGGAGAAGGCTTCGGAATCCGGATTACCAGCAAGCCGGGTGAATTTACAACTATGACGATTACTCTGCCTTACCAGACAGAGGGAGGAGAACGATTATGATAAAATTACTGATTGCAGATGATGAGCCGCTGGTTCAGATTGGGATTAAATCCATGCTGGAGTGGGCAGACTATGGGATTGAAATCTGCGGCACTGCCATGAACGGGAAGATCGCGCTGGATATGATCGAGGAATACTCGCCGGAAATCGTCATCACCGACATCAAGATGCCGATCATGAACGGGCTGGACCTGATTAAAAACTGCCGGGAGACCTACGGCTCCATCCCTCTGTTCCTGATTCTTACCAGCTATGAGGAATTTACGCTGATCAAGCAGGCGCTCTCCTACCAGGTGGTGGATTACCTGGTGAAGCTGGAGCTGAATGCAGAAACCCTGAGCGCCGCCATCGTCCGCGCCAAAAAACGGCTGGAGGAGCTGCAGGCCAGCGAGGCGATGAAGCGGGGCGGCGGGCGGCCGCTCCTGCAGAGCTACCACGACAAATTTTTCCTGCGCCTGCTCCACAACCTGTTCGAAAGCCAGGAGCAGTTCGACCTGCAGGTAAGGGATCTGAAACTGGATTTCTCCGACCGCTGCTATCTGGCCTCCCACGGGGAAATCCACAGCGACACCGCCGGACAGATGGACAATGCCAAGCAGGTGAACCTGTTTTCCAGCAGCCTGCAGATGCTCCGGGAGATTCTGGGACGCCACCTGCCCTGCTACGTCATCGGGCTGGATATGCGCCACTTCTGCGTCATCTTCCATTTTCCATCCATGGAGGAGCTGAATCTGGAAAAAATCCGGGAAGCCTGGGACAATGCCTGCCAGATGGTGCATAATTACTTTAACGTATGGCTGACGGCCGGCCTGGGAAGCGCCGTGGAGGACGCCATGTCCATCAGCGAGACGTATCAGGAGGCCCGCCAGTCCTTTAATCTGGCGGACAAGGACCATCCGGTTATCTTTTTCGAAAAACAGGATGAGGATTCCAGGAAAAATGCATTCAACCTGGGTATCTTTAAAACCGATCTCACCAGAGCCTTCGAAGAATTTGAAGCCGATATCCTCTACGATACCCTGACGGAGATCAGCGAGCTCTTCGCCGCCCATCCAAAGCGTCTTCTTCAAGTGCTGGACGGCGCCTGCAGCATCCTGTACCTGTCCATGTCCCTGCTTCCGGAGGGCGAGGAGAACATCTCCCGGATTTTTTCCGACTCCCCGGACGGCTACCGCTCCATCTACCAGATGAACAGCGTCCCTCAGGTCATCCAGTGGCTGAACACCCTGCGGGACGGCCTCTGTGAGCTTCTGAGGAGCAAGCGGGTTACTTATAAGGAGCATGTGATTGCCAATATCCAGAAATACATCAACAATCACATCGAGGACCGGCTTTCTCTTAATGACGTCGCCGCCGTCTTCGGCTTAAGCCCCAACTATCTGAGCACCCTGTTTAAGAAAACCTGCAGCATCGGTTTTTCGGAATACATCACCCAGAAAAAAATCCAGCGGGCCAAAACCCTTCTGCTGGAGCAGGATTTAAAAATTTACGAGATTGCCGACCGGCTGGGCTTCGAGAGCGCCTTTTACTTCAGCAAGGTATTTAAAAAGGTGGAGGGACTTTCCCCCAGGGAATACCTGCAGAACCGCGCGGCCGAGCCGGAGGAGGAATAAAAAGAAAAAATTCAAAAAAGGAGATTACTCATATGTTTCAGGAAATTGCAGATTCATTTCACGGAACGCTTCACGACTTCACCCCGGCTGCGCCCATCACGGACCGCTGCGCCTGGGACGCGCTGGCTCCGGATATCCGGGAAGAGCTGATTGCGGACGCCGAGCCCTATCTTCATTTTGTGTGGCCGGTTCTCACCGCCACCGATTATCTGGACTTTACCCGGACGGGAAACCGCTCCCGCTACCAGGACAAGCTGTTTGCCCGGCGCACCGTCTTAAATACCCTGGTCCTGGCCGAATGCGCCCAGCAGAAGGGCCGTTTTCTGGATGATATCTTAAACGGCGTCTACGCCATCTGCGAGGAATCCGCCTGGCAGCTTCCGGCGCACAACTCCTACATCCGGGATACGCCCCAGCTTCCTCTGCCGGACGTGACCCGGCCGGTGCTGGACTTATTCGCCGCGGAAACCGGAGCCATCCTGGCGATGACCGACTATCTGCTGCGGGATGCCTTCCAGGCCGTCAGCCCCTTCATCACCGTGATGATCCGCCACGCTCTGGAAACCAGGGTTTTCACCCCCTACCAGACAGAGCATTTCTGGTGGATGGGGGACGGGAAAAGCCACATGAACAACTGGACGGTGTGGTGCACCCAGAATACCCTGATTGCGGCCTTTGCCTGCCCGATGAGCCGGGAGAGACGGCAGGAAATCCTGAAAAAGGCGGCCGTCAGCCTGGATTATTTCTTAGATGAGTACGGAGAGGACGGCTGCTGCGACGAGGGCGCCCAGTACTACCGCCACGCCGGTCTGTGCCTGTTCAACTGCCTGGAGGTGCTGAACGGGGTGACGGACGGAGCCTTTGCCTCCCTGTACCGGGAAACGAAAATCCGGAACATCGCGGAATACATCCGAAACGTCCATATCGAGGATGAATATTATGTCAACTTTGCAGACTGCTCCCCGGTCGCCGGCCGGTGCGATGCCAGAGAGTTCCTGTTCGGAAAACGGGTAGAAAGCCCCACTCTCATGGACTTTGCCGCAAGAGACTACCGCCGCCGGACGGACCGGCTGATTCCGGAGGAGCACAACCTGTTCTACCGGCTTCAGTCCGTATTCCATGCCCAGGAAATCCTGGAATATCCGCTGCAGGAAAATCTGCCTCAGAAGGATTTCTATTTTCCAAGCTCCGGTCTGTTCCTGGCCCGCGGCCAGCGATTCTGCCTGGCGGTAAAGGCCGGGGACAACGATGACAGCCATAACCACAATGACACCGGAAGCTTCACCATCTATCAGGACGGAAAGCCCCTTTTCGTGGACATCGGCGTGGAAAGCTACACCCGGAAAACCTTCTCCCCACAGCGGTACGAAATCTGGACCATGCAGTCCCAGTATCACAACCTGCCCACCTTCCAGTGTCCGCCGCCGGAGCTTATGAAGCCGGGAAGTCCGGATGCCGGAATCATGCAGATGGACGGGCCGGAATACCGCGCCACTGATGTATCCTGTCATTTCGGCGAGGACACCTGCTCCATCTCCATGGATATCGCGGACGCCTACCCGAATCCGGGAATCCGCTCCTATGTGCGCCGGGCCGTATTAAAGAAGGCTTCGCCGGAAATGAAGGAGGCGGAGACCATCACCATCTCCGACCACTACGACGGAGACCTGCGCCCCGCCGTCCAGTCTCTGATCACCTATGAGAAGCCGGAGTGGGATGAGGCCGCCAAAATCCTGCGGATTGGAGAGAATGGCTCCTGCCGGATTTCCGGCGCAGGCTCTGTCTCCATCCAGGAGCTTCCGATTACCGATGAACGGCTGAAAACCGCCTGGAAACACAACCTGTACCGGACGCTGGTCACGCTGGACGGACCCGATTTGACGCTTGTCATCCACTGATTTCTATGATAAGATTTATATATTTTACTTTAAGGGGGTATTACACGATGAATCCAACCACAAACTATGATGTAATCATCATCGGCGCAGGCCCGTCCGGCATCTTCTGCGCTTACGAATTAATTGAAAAGAAACCGGATTTGAAAATCCTGATGATTGAAAAGGGACGTCCCATCGAGAAGCGGGTATGTCCGAAGCGTACCACAAAAACCTGCGTGGGCTGCCAGCCCTGCTCCATCACCACCGGATTTGCAGGCGCAGGCGCCTTCTCAGACGGAAAGCTTTCCCTGTCTCCTGATGTAGGCGGAAATCTTCCGGAGATTCTGGGCTACGATGAAGCGAAGAATTTAATCAAGGAATCCGATAACATTTACCTGAAATTCGGTGCAGATAAGAATGTCTACGGCGTTGACAAGCAGAAGGAAATCGAGGAAATCCGCCGGAAGGCCATCACCGCGAACTTAAAGCTGATTGAATGCCCCATCCGCCATCTGGGCACCGAGGAGGGCTACAAGATTTACACCCGTCTTCAGGAGCACCTGTTAAGCCGGGGCATCACCATGCAGTTTAACACCATGGTAAAGGACATCCTCATCGAGGACGGCACCGCAAAGGGCGTTGTCACCGACAAGGAGGAAACCTTCTATGCACCGGAGGTGGTTGCCGCCATCGGCCGGGAAGGCTCCGACTGGTTCTCCCACATCTGCGGAGACCATGACATCGAAACCCAGGTGGGCACCGTGGACATCGGCGTGCGCGTGGAGGTCCGTGACGAGGTGATGGATTTCTTAAATAAAAACCTGTACGAGGCAAAGCTGGTTTACTACACGCCAACCTTCGATGATAAGGTCCGCACCTTCTGTACCAACCCGTCCGGCGAGGTTGCCACCGAGTATTATGAGAACGGTCTTGCGGTCGTAAACGGCCACGCCTACAAGTCCAAGGAGTACAAGACCAACAACACCAACTTTGCCCTTCTGGTATCCAAAAACTTTACCAAGCCATTCAAGACGCCCATTGAATACGGCAAGCACATCGCCCAGTTAAGCAACATGCTCTGCGACGGCAAGATTCTGGTTCAGGCCTTCGGCGACTTCCAGAGAGGACGCCGTACCACCGAGGAGCGTCTCTGCCGCAATAACCTGATTCCGACCCTGAAGGACGCGGTTCCGGGCGACTTATCCCTGGTCCTTCCTCACCGTATCATGGTAGACATTAAGGAAATGCTTCTGGCTCTGGATAAGGTAACTCCAGGTATCGCCAGCGATGAAACCTTACTTTACGGTGTTGAAGTAAAATTCTACTCCAACAAGGTTGTGGTAGACCGTGACTTTGAAACCAGCATCCACGGACTGCGTGCCATCGGTGACGGCGCTTCCGTAACCAGAGGCCTGCAGCAGGCTTCCGCCAACGGCATCAGCGTGGCCAGAAGCATTCTGGCCCGGATGGACGCATAACCAGACGGCAAATTCGCCGCCGCCCGCCGCGTGAAGCCGGCGGCGGCAGAACGGAGATTCATACCCATGCAAAAAAGAAACTGGAAGGCGCTGCTTCCAATCGTTGTATTTTTAGTTATGTACCTTGGACTGGGAATTTTGTTCGAATATGTACTGAAGATTCCCATGGGATTTTACAACATCCCGATTGTCGTTTCCTTTCTCACCGCCCTGCTGGTGGCCTGCCTGCAGAACCGGAGCCTGAATTTCGACCAGAAGCTTCAGATCATGGCCTCCGGAGTCGGTGACAAGAACATCATCACCATGATTCTGATTTTCATGGCCGCCGGTATCTTCGTAGGCGTCGTGGGAAGAAGCAGCGCGGAAAGCGTGGCCTACTTCCTGCTCTCCATCATACCGGCCCGCTACGCGGTGATTGTCATGTTCCTGGTAAGCTGCTTTGTATCCATCGCCATGGGCACCTCTGTGGGGACCATCACCCTGATTACCCCCATTGCCATTGCGGTGTCCGACGGCTCCGGCTTCAGCACCGCCCTCTGCATCGGAGCGGTCATGAGCGGCGCCATGTTCGGGGATAACCTTTCCTTCATCTCCGACACCACCATCGCGGCCTGCAACGGACAGGGCTGCGAGATGAAGGACAAATTCCGCGCCAACTTCGGCATCGCTCTTCCGGCGGCAATTGCGACCCTGGTTATCCTGCTGGTCCGCACTTCCCATGGAGAAGCAGCCGCGATACTTTCCCAGGATTACAACCTGATTCAGATCATCCCGTACCTGCTGGTCCTGGCCGGCGGCATCATCGGCATCAACGTATTTGTAGTCCTGCTGATCGGCATTCTGTCCGGTTCCATCATCATGCTGGCAACCGGAAGCGTGGAGGCAACGGCTCTTCTCGGAAATATGGGCTCCGGCGCCGCCGGAATGTATGAAACCACCATGGTTGCCATCCTGGTTTCCGCTATCTGCGCGCTGATTCAGGAATACGGCGGCTTCGCCGCCCTCCTCGGCTTTGCCAGAAGGGTATTTAAAACCCGCAAGGGCGGAAAGCTTGGCATGGGCCTGTTGGTCGGCGCCATGGATATCGCCACCGCCAACAACACCGTGGCCATCGTTATGGCCAACCCCATTGCCAGGGAGATGGCGGACGAGTACCAGATTTCCCCCCGCAATGCGGCATCCATCCTGGATACCTTCTCCTGCATCTTCCAGGGCGTCATCCCTTACGGTGCTCAGATGCTGGTCGCCATCTCGGCTGCCGCAGAGCTGGGCAAGGAGGTTTCCGCATTCGACATCATGCCGAACCTGTATTATCCATTTATGCTTTTCGTCAGCTCGCTGATCTTCATCTTTTTCGTTCCGGAAAAGATGGGAGAAAAGAATCAGTAGACCATATTTTTTAACCGCGCACCGTCAGGTGCGCAAAAAAGAGGAAGGAAACCCAAGAAACCCGGTTTCCTTCCTCTTTTTTGCTGTTTACCGTCCCAAAAGCGCCGCCCCGATGATTCCCGCGTCATTTTCCAGACTGGCAATCACCAGACGGGTCCGTTTTTCCGAATACCGCGCGTAGTCGCCTTCATCCAGCATCTGGTTCAAAGGCCCCAGCAGAAGCTCCCCGGCCTTGCTGATTCCGCCTCCGATGCAGATGACCTCCGGCTGAAAGATGTTGACGATGTTCACGATGCCGGTTCCCAGATACTGGATATACTGGTCCAGCACCTGCTTTGCCGTCTCATCCTCCCGGCGGACTGCGTCAAACAGGGTCTTTCCCTCCACCTGCTCCAAATCCTGTCCGCATAATTCCCAGAGAACGGACTCCCGGTGCGCCTCCATGGCCTCCCTCGTCTGGCGGATTAAGGCCGTTGCCGATGCATACGCCTCAAAGCAGCCCCGTCTTCCGCAGGTGCACGGCTCGCCGCCCTGCACAATTACCATGTGGCCCAGCTCCGCCGCGCCGAAGTTGATTCCCTGATACAGCTTTCCGTCCAGCACGATACCGCCGCCGACGCCGGTTCCCAGGGTCACCGCCACCAGGGAGGTACTTCCCTTTCCGCTTCCCACCAAGAACTCTGCCCATGCAGCCGCATTGGCATCATTATCAAAATATACCTTCGTTCCCGGCAGACAGTCCCGCATCATCTCCAGAACCGGTTCATCGAAAAAGCCCAGATTATTGGCGTATTCCACGATTCCACGCTCCTGATTTGCCGTTCCCGGAACGCCGATTCCTACCGCCTCCACCTGCTCCATCTTAAGGCCGTAATCCGCCGCCGTCTTCACCGCCAGCTCTGCCATGTCCTTTACGATCTCCCCGGCCGGGCGGCCGCTCCGGGTAGGGATGCTTCCCTTTCCCAGAATTTCGCCCGTCTCGCTTACCAGACCGGCGGCAATGTTCGTCCCGCCTAGGTCAATGCCGATGTAGTATTTCATGTTGGTTTCCTCCCTCATCTTCTTCTCTCACCGGATTCGGATCGTCTTAATCTCATACGGACGGAATTCCAGAGAAATCGCGCCGTCCTCCAGCTCCAGCCGTCCGAGCGGCTGCTCCATACAGTCGCAGTCCTCCGCCTGTTTTCCTGCTGACGCCGGAACCGTCACCCTCGTCCGGGTTCTCTTTCCGTAGGTCTCATAGAGGCGGAGCGTAATTCCATCGCCGTCCTCCGCCTTCTTTACCGTATCCGCCAGCACATTCTCCGCATCCACTGCCACGCAGAAGGCGGAGCTGCGATTCTCCCCATTCCAGGCGCGGCCTTCGCCTGGCTCTGCGGTTTTTTCCCGCACCGGAACCGCCTGTAACGGGCAGTTTAAGTCATACGCCTCCTGTACCACCCCTCCGGTCCGGAAATCTCCGTCATGTGGGTACAGGGAATAGGTAAAGGTGTGAACCTCCTGGTCTGCCGTGGGATTCGGGAAGATTCCGGATTTCAGCAGCGTCAGCCGCATCACCGATTCCCGGATGTCATAGCCGTATTTGCAGTCGTTCATCAGCGCCACGCCGTACCCGGCCTCCGAAACATCTGCCCATTTATGGGCGCAGACCTCGAATTTCGCCTGCTCCCAGCTGGTATTGCGGTGGGTCGGGCGCTCCACATTTCCAAACTGGACATCGTAAACCGCCTTGTCCGTCAGCACATCCACCGGAAATGCCGCCTTTAAGAGAATCTGGCTCTCCTTCCAGTCAATCCTGGTCTTAAAATCAATTCTTCCCGTATGCCGGTAAAAATAAATCTGCTGCTCAATGACCGATTTCAGGAAAGTACGCCGGATGGAGATGCAGCCGCGGAGCGGTCCGTTTTCCGTCACTCTGCACTCGGAAAGTCCCTCTACTACCCACTGTTTCTCCTCATAATAGGCGTCGATGTTCCATGCGTCATACTCCTCCGGGCGGTCTTCAAACGCCAGAAGCCGGTTTCCGGCCTGCCCGGCAGAAAGCACCTGACGCTCCCTCTTTTTATCAAAAACAGAGGTCAGCTCCCCGTTTTCATTCAGCCGGATCTCGTAATATGCCGTGTCAAAGCCCTTTATCCGGCCATCCTGTTCCTGCAGGTTCCAAAGCACAAACTCCTCCGGCCCTGCAGAAAGCACCGCCCCGTTTTTCTCCAGAAGCGCGGGCGCTTCATAGATTTTAAGCCCCTTCGGGGCTGCATCCCAGACCGGGACCAGAAGCGTGCCGTCCTCCGAAATCTGTCCATAGGCAGAATGCTTCTCTCCGTTGTCCTCCTGAATCAGTCCGGCCTGCCCGGCCGCAGCTCCGCCAATCTCCACGATTCCGCTTCTTAAGAAGCTTAACGGATTCCACACCGCCAGCATAGCCGGAGCCGGTTCCTCCGTATGATTGCCCGT